>QMRD01000034.1 GCA_003649225.1 Thermoprotei archaeon
CGTGTTCGCTATTTTTCACCGGAATATACTCGATATAGCTGGGCGTAATTCTCCTTATCATCCAACCACATGCTCTTCATAGTCTTACTAGCTATATAGTTTTTAACCTTTAATGAAGAGTGCTGGTGGCATTACACCGAGACATTAAGTTGATAAACACATTATATTATATAAGTAATTTAAAAATTTAAAATAAGACATATAACAAACAATGGAGATGTTGTAAACGGAGCGTCAAACATAGGACTAGCTATAAAAAGCGCTAGAAAAACAGCAACATACGTTGATAAGTACGCGAGGGCTAGCATATAGCTTAAAAGCTTATCGATTTAGGCTGGAGATTAAAGTTATATATAGATAGATATAGGGTGGTCTTATGGCTCGAACAATAATTGTTTCAGATGAGGTATATGAGCTGTTGAAAAGATTAAAGAGGCCCGGCGAGAGTTTTAGTGATTTAATTAAACGGCTCATATTAAAGAATATGGGAAGCTTACTTGACCTAGTAGGCTCCGACGCCATAACCGCGGAAGGAGCGAGGTTACTCGAAGAATATAAGAGAAGAATGGTAGAGACAGACTTAGAGAGATTGAGAAGAATTATGGAGAATTAACGAATGTATATATTTGACACCAGCTACTCTATGAGGTTCGACATAATTCCTTACGATTTAGCGCAGCGTAGTAGTATGCAGATAAACGAAACAATATATTTCAGCAGCAATACTATTTTCATGGCGATGAAGAGTGGACGCAGCACCCGAGCGATGAGGAAGCCCCTACTCCCAGAGCCATTAGCCTAACAGTCGTCCTACAGGGCATAGCCATATTTGAAAAATATGGCATCTAAAATTATCAAACTATCACCTATCCCTATTATAGTTTACGATGCTATAATTTTATGTGCCTTACTTATATTTTCCAATAAATCCTAGATCTCTTAATGTGTAGTTTGACTATGAACCGCGCAATTACTAGTATGTTTATTTATACGGCTAGTGTAAGGTGGGCATTTTTCTGACTGAACATTTGAGTTAGTTTTTCTAACGAATACAAGGGTTGTGGTTCTAGCAAAGAATTTTCTCTGATATAATGAAAATGAAATTTATATAGTAATATAGTGGTAAGCAATAGGAATGGGATCTAGTAGGTTTCCATAGACCTTAAATGGCAGTTTAGGATGCTACTATCCTCAATTTTCAGCTGATTTATCAACTTAGTATATATTTTAGGCTCTCCAACTGCTAAGGTCTTAAGAATACTTTTTATGTGCTGAGTTTCTTAAAGTAGAAATATCCTTGTTAAATCCTTCTCCGGTAAAGGTATTTCAGCACTACCACCAGATTATGCAATTGCTTCACGTACAAAATTCTTTCACGTAAGGATTCTAATCGAAATATGCATGTGTTGCAATGTATTTGGTTAATTTATGCGGATCTATAGGCTGATTTTGGTAAACAAAGATTTGTAAAAGCTTATTTTTCTTAAAGGAATTAATATTCCCGTGGTAGTATGATGGATTTAAGCTTCGACTTTAAGGATAAGTACTGGCAGTTTAAGGATCTACGTTTCGCCTTCAGAATCTATACCTTAGACAACATATACAGTGTAGATCCTAACAGGGCAAGCTTTAAGGTTGTTGAGGAGGAAGGTGTTGAAAAGGCTGTTGTCAGGGCGGATGGATTCTACTATGCTGGAGGACAGAAGAAGATAGATGGAAGCTTCTATGCTGAACTTGTGGATAGAGGTGGAGTAATCGAGGTTAAGGCTGATGCAGGTTTTCCCGAGGATGTTAAGGCTGAAGATAGGGATCTAATGTTTGAGGAGTTTAAAGTCAAGGCATTGGCGATACTTATTAAGGGTGTGTCGGGCAGCGAGGTTTTGGATGGCCGTTTCAACTTCATGAAGATTGATTGGGATAGAGGTATAATATTCAATTACCCGAGGTCGTGGATAACATATACATATGGACTATTGACACCGCTGCTTGTTCTGAAGGAGAGTAGAGATTACACGTTTTTCTTAAGTATGGATCACGAGGTTAGGCCGAAGAGGTTTGCGCTAAAGAAGGATCTTGATGGAGAACATCTGGTTGAGATTATTCATGAGGAGAAGGCATACCTCTACAAGAGAAGCATAACTGTGCCTACTTGGCGTATAGGTAAATGTAGCGATCCAATGGATGTCTTAAGGATGAGGATGAAGCTGATGGAGGAGAAGTGGGGTCTTAAGCCGTGGAATCAACGCGATGATGTACCGGAGTGGATGAGAAAGGTTTCACTTGTAGTCAATATGCACGGCAAGCATTGGACTGGCTTCGTATTTAATACGTTTAGTAGGATGCTTGAAATCCTTGAGTGGATAGCCGAGAGGATCGATGGATACAGGGTTCTAGTGTATATACCGAGTTTCAATGGCAGGTATTACTACGATTACCCCGTATATGAGCCAGATCCCGATTTAGGTGGTCCTGAGGGCTTCAGAAAGCTAGTGGAGGGTGCGCATGAACTCGGAATGCACGTTGTCCCAATGTACAGTGCATGCGCGGCTGGCTTTAGGTGGATTGATAGACTAGGCTTAAAGGAGGCAGTAGTTTCAAATAAGTATGGATGGACTATCGTCCCACCTAACTGGGTCGACTGGGACGCTGATAGAGAGAGGGATGACATATGGATACCAGTAAACCTGGGCCACCCGAAGTTCAGGGAGATGATGTTTAACGCAATACGTAAAGTAACGGAGGAATACGGTGTCGACGGTGCTTTCCTAGACATAACCCACTTCTACGTTAATGACTCAAAATACGATTTTTACGAAGGCTTAAAGCAGCTCATAAGGGACCTAAAGAAGGAGTTCGGAAGAAACTTCCTTGTATTCGGGGAATACTACTACGATGCATTGATGCCTATAATACCACTATTTCACGTACCGTTCCCCGAGAACTATACGGAGTTCTTCACCAAATATATTCGAACAGCATACCACCTATCAACTCCCTCTCCGGGAAGAGGTAGCAGCGGAGTTCATGAAGCAGGGCATCTAAAGTTCTTCGTTCCTGATCCAAGCAAGGAGGCAATACCAACGCTATGTATAGTAGAGGATACGATACCGGATCATGCAGAGGAAGCTGAGAAGGTAATAGAGGCCGCGAAGAAGTACGCTGAAATAAGAGGAATATAGGTTATCTACGCTTAATACCTCTGGCTTCAATTTCTTTTATCACATGATTAAATACTTCCTCAGCTATTTTTTCGATATCCCGTGTGGCGTCAATAACTATAAACCTTGATTCATTGACCTCGGACGCTATCTTCAGAAACTTTCTACGTACATGCTCTAGAAACTCTATTCTCTCATACTTAGTTAGCGCCTCCCTACCCTTAATTCTTTCAAGGGCTTTCTCAACGGGTAAGTCGAGCAGAAACACTATATCCGGAAGCTTTATCCACCTATTAGCAGCCCAAATAAACTCCTGAGAAGCCCCTAGGCTGCTCTGATAGGCTAAGCTCGCATAAAAGGATCTATCGCTGACAACCACCTTATCACCCCTTAGCGCTGGGAGGACTATCTCTCTTTGAAGAATAATTCTATCAGCAGCAAATATGTATACTTCAGCATCAGGATCTATCCTATAATTATACAAAATTTCCTTAGAAGCATCAAGCCAAGGCTCCCTAACGGAAACCACGTCTACATTCATAGCCTCCAGCCTTTCGACAAGCTTTTCTACCTGAGTAGTTTTTCCACTACCATCTATCCCCTCGAAGGCTATGTAAAGTCCCTTTTCAACCCTATAGTCCCTAAAAGGCTCATCAACAACTTTACGCCGTGCTTCGAGAATAGAGCCGCAGACAGGACAGTAGACCCCCTCAATTACCGACCCATCAAAGGCGTAGGTCTTTATAGTTTGCGGTGTAACCTCGACGCGGCATACAGGACAGAAATATCTCCTCCTCATGGCTTCAACCTTCTCTATTTATACAGGGGTAAGCTTATGAAACTTTTGCTAAAAATTCGCCTTAGACTTTAGTATATACCTTGCACTTTAAGTTCTCATCTTTAATTCCTTGACGTAATTATATTGGTGTATATGGTTTAATGTAGTCTCTGACCTTGGAGTATCATGAAATCTATTAATCTTGTCTAACTAGCTTTTATTAAATCAATTATTTTTTGAACGTCCCATACTTCTATATCCTCGAGTCTTTCGGGCAAAATACTTTCAGAGGGGACTATAAGTATCCTCCTTACGTTTCTAAAGGAGGAAAGTTTTCTCTCTATACGTCTTAGCACGCTTTTATCAAGGCTTTTCCTCCACTTTACCTCAGCAACTACCCTAAGCTTATTGAACTCAACCAAGGCTACATCGATTTCATAGGGTTTAACTACTGCTGCCGGGGTTAGGTTAAAAATTTTTGCAAGCAAGTTTCTGAAGAAAGTCTCTACATGATGCGGTAGCTTCTCTCTAAAATACTTTACATCTAGATCTCTCTCTGAGAAATTATATTTTTCATCTAGATAGTAGTAGAGGTCTATCATCGGCGAGGATAAATAATAGTAATATCTTCTACCGCTATACTCGCGTATTCTCCCAAGAAGGCCCAGCTTACATAGTATATCTATAAACGAGGTAACTAAGCCGTGATCTTCTCTTCTAATTATGCTCCTAGAGTATAAGTAACCTGCTATTTCACCAACTCTAGCTTTACCTGAGGCAATAGCTCGAAGTATGCCTTCGTACTTAGCGCTAAACCCCCTTTCCTCCTCGGTGAAAATTTCGCCTAGCAAAGCTGGCACAGTCAACCTAAATCCCTTTAAGATATCAAATAACTCTATATCCTTAGTAAAGCTCCTTAATAGTATAGGTTCCCTCAAATATACTGAATACTCTACAAGCTTAAATGGGTCAGCTATATACTCCTTAAGATTAACTAGTATATCCCTCTCATCTATTAGATCAAGCCTATACTCGTAGAAGAGACCCGTAAGTGGAGAGCCTGGTTTAAGAATCTTTTTCACTAGATGGAGAGTAGATGTAATTAATATCACGTTTAGAGGAGCCTTTAAATGAAGGTAGTCAAGGAATTCATCAGGCAACCTATGGAATTCATCGATAATAACAAGCTTGCCTTCATCAAATAACCTATCCAAGAGGATTATAAACGCCTTATACTCTAGGTTTTCTCCCAAGTTCTCGTAAAATATTCCTCCCCCTCTCTTTACAAAAAAGTAGTGTGAATTCTTAAAGAGATGTTTAATAAGAAATGTCTTTCCAGTCTTCCGCCTACCATAAATCAGTAAATTTCGAGGAAGCTTCTCCAGTCTCTCCTCATCTCTAAATCTCTTAACGATAATCATATTTATGATAACCATAATTATCCTAATAAAAATTATCCTCTAATACCATATTCGCAGACTTATCGTTTTCGCTTTAAAGGCTTCAACTTCATCATCGCTAGCATACGAATAAATCCCAGACCAGCTATCAGTTAACGTGCACTAACTTCAGTAGAGCGCTAATGAAGGAGCTTAACATTCCAATAGTTTCCTAAATAACCGGTATAAGCAAACCATTACTAAATTAAAGAGGTATACGATAATTTTATTACCTATATAGTAACGAATAGTGTTATGCTCTGGTATCTGGATAAGCTCCTAGCAGGCTCACACATACCCTACAGCGAGGAGGATATTAAAGAGTGGGTTAAAAACGGTATAAAAGCCGTCGTAGTTCTAGTAGAGGATCACGAGGTCGACACCTTCGAGTCCATAGATGAATACTTTAGAATTCTTGAGAAGTACGACCTAGACTATATACATGAGCCTGTAAGGGATTTCTCTCCACCATCGCTGGAGCAGACTATCTTCATAGTAAAGTGGATTGAGGAGAATATAAGAAATAATAGGCCAGTCCTGGTCCACTGTTATGGAGGCATAGGGAGAACAGGGACTGTTGTAGCGCAGTTCCTCGTTTACTATGAGAGGCTTGAACCCGAAGAAGCAATAAATAGGGTAAGAGCAGTAAGGCCTGGAAGCGTGGAGGAGTTTAGCCAAGTAGTTGCAGTATATAACTTTCACCGCTACTGTTTAGCTAAAAACTACAAGCTTGATAACGAAAATTCCAAAGATAATCTTCTGGTTTGTCCAAAGTGTCTTGGAACTAGAATAGATTTATGGCTAGGCGGCTACGCCGGAAAAATATATAGATGCCTAGACTGTGGATACACAGGCACAATAATACTGATCCTAAGCAAAGATGATTATATTAAATTGAAAGAAGAGCTCCGAGAGAGTAAATAACTTGGTTAACCCTTAGTTACCGCTATTGGTACCAGCCTTACGACCTTTTTAGCTATACCGACCCTGTGGCTTACTTCAGCAACCCTATCGACGTCCTTATACGCTCCAGGAGACTCCTCGGCTATAACAATCATGCTAGCCGCTCTAATTAATATTCCACGTTTCTCAAGATCTCTC
The DNA here is from genome assembly GCA_003649225.1 of Thermoprotei archaeon. Lineage (GTDB taxonomy): Archaea > Thermoproteota > Thermoprotei > Thermofilales > B9-G17 > B9-G17. The sequence goes on from QMRD01000034.1 coordinate 6,477, forward strand.
TTAATTCGAGATGCGGAGTATGTTCTCTTAGCTTTAGCTCTGCTGAGAAGCCTGCCAGCCCCGTGGGCGGTTGAGCCGAATGATATTTCCATAGCCTTCGGCGTCCCTATTAGTACGTATGATGCAGTGCCCATGGAACCCGGTATCAAGACTGGCTGGCCTATGGCTCTATATTTCTTGGGTATGGCTGAATGACCTGGTGGAAATGCTCTCGTAGCCCCCTTCCTATGCACATATACTTTCTTATATGAACCATTAACCTTATGGGTTTCAAGTTTGGCGATATTGTGTGCAACATCGTAGACAAGCATCATTCCTAATTCATCGGCAGATCTACCGAATACTCTCTCGAATGCCTGCCTAGTCCAGTGCATAATAACCTGCCTATTAGCCCAGGCGAAGTTTGCTGCTGCAGACATAGCCGCAAAGTATTCCTCAGCCTCTCTCGAAGTCGTGGGCGTACTTACAAGCTCTCTATCAGGCAGAGGGACCCTATACTTCCTTACCGCATGCTCCATAACCCTTAGGTAATCGCTACATACCTGATGGCCTAGACCCCTGCTACCCGTATGTATCATAACAGTTATCTGCCCTTCCTCGTATATTCCAAGCTCCTTAGCAATAGAGGGATTATATATTTTATCTACAACCTGAACCTCGAGGAAGTGATTTCCACTTCCAAGAGTCCCGAGCTGAGCTCTACCTCTATTCTTAGCCCTCTGCGACACGAGGTCAGGGTCAGCCGTCTCCATATGCCCTCCCTCCTCACAGTACTCAGCGTCCTCACTCCATCCATAGCCGTTGTCAATAGCCCAGTCAACGCCCTCGCTCAAAACCTTATTTAACTCGGTATCACTTAGCCTCAACCTACCGGTAGAACCAAGACCTGATGGAACATAATTATACAAAGTATCGATAAGTCTCCTTAAAACAGGCTTTACATCCTCGTACCTAAGATC
>QMRD01000035.1 GCA_003649225.1 Thermoprotei archaeon
GATAGGATGGGCAAGGGCGTTAGAACGGCCCCTAGGGATGCTTTGATAAGTCAGTCTATAAGGGAGAGGGATGCAGGTAAGGCCTTCGGTATCCACAGAACCCTCGATCAACTCGGAGCAGTCTTAGGCCCCTTGCTAGCCTTTATATTGATACCTATGGTCGGCGTGAGGACAGTCTTTCTGGCGTCGTTTATTCCCGCGTTGATAGCTTTAATAATCCTTCTTATTGCCGTTGCCGAAGTGGCGACTCCACCTAAGAGTAGTAGGCTTCTCCCAGAGGTATCCAGGGTGTTAAGCGGTAAGTTCTTATGGCTTCTCCTATCACTATCCATCTTTAACCTGGGCGCATATAATTTCTCCTTTATACTAGTAAGGGCCAGCGAATTAGGAGTTGCCGTTCTTGCTGCACCTATTGTCTATATGTTAATGAATCTAACACATACAGCTGTTGGAATTCCTTCAGGAATACTTGCAGATAGGATTGGTAGGGAGAAGACACTGGTACTGGCGATGCTCATGTTTGCGTTTACGTCCCTTATGTTAGCTTATTTGAGTGGGGCATGGATCTACGGAATATTATTAGCGCTTATATTCGGAGTGTTTCAAGGAATGTATGACACTGTGTCTAGAGCCGTTGTACCCCGCTATGTTCCAGAAGAGCTTAGGGGATCGGCCTATGGCGCATACTATCTAGTGATCGGCGTATCCTTCCTGCTCGGCATGTCTATAGTGGGAATGCTCTGGGATTACGTGGGAAGAACTATAGCCTTCACCTACAGTACGATACTATCTGCTCTGGGCGCTACGCTGCTCTATTTAAGTGTAATTAGAAAAAGCTGAAGAGGAATTAGAGTATTGCTTTTTCAGTCTTTTTATCGAATATATGTAGCTTATTGAAGTCGAGTGCGACCTTTAGCTTCCTACCCATTTCAACTATATAGCTTCCGGGAACCTTAACTAGCAGGAGTATCTCGCCTATCTTAAGGTGTATTATCGTATCGCTTCCCAGAGGCTCTATGAAATCTACTCTTCCCTCAAGCTCTATCGGCTTAACTCCTGGAGGTATTCCTCTCTCCACAGGGTGTATGTCTTCGGGCCTTATTCCAACGATTACAGTCTCGTATCCCTCGAGTACCTGCTTCATCTCCTCTGGCAGCTTCATCTTAAAGTATCCGGTATCAAGGATCGTGTCTGAGACGCTGGCTTCGAAGAAGTTCATTCTAGGGCTGCCTATGAAACCCGCTACAAAGAGGTTTGCGGGCTTATTATATATTTCCTCGGTTGTGCCTATCTGCATTATTCTTCCCTTGTTCATCACTGCTACGCGGTCAGCCATTACCATCGCCTCCACCTGGTCGTGTGTAACGTATATTGTTGTCACCTTTAATCTCCTCTGAAGCTTCTTTATCTCGCTTCTCATTAACATCCTTAATAGCGCATCTAGGTTGCTTAGCGGTTCGTCCATTAGTAGGACAGCCGGCTCCACTACTATGGCCCTCGCCACGGCTACCCTCTGCTTCTGTCCTCCGCTAAGCTGGTGAGGATACCTGTCTAGGAGCTCGCCTATCCTAAGCAGTTCAGCCGCCCACTTAACCTTCCTCTTAATTTCATCCTCGGGAACCTTCTTGATCCTCATGGGAAAGGCTATGTTATCATATACCGTCATGTGGGGCCAGACGGCGTAGCTCTGGAATACCATGCTTATATTCCTCTCCTTAGGTGGTAGGTATGTTACATCACTATCATCGAAATATATTCTACCCTCATCCGGTAGCTCCAGGCCAGATATGAGCCTGAGTGTTGTAGTTTTACCGCATCCACTCGGACCTAAAAGCACCACAAACTCGCCATTTTTTATCGCGAGGCTTATATGGTCGACTGCAGTTACCTTCCCAAACCTTTTAACTAGATTTTCAAGTCTTACGCTAACCATATCCTCTCACCTTATGGTTATACCCCATACCTGAATCAGGTATTTACGTGCGAAAAACACGAAAATCATAGCAGGTAGAACCATTATAAATCCAGCTGCAAACTTGAGCGGGTCTGGAGCATTTAATGCCGATACTAGGATATCAGCTGGTAATGTTCTGTTAACGAGCACCAATACGCTGGCTATGAAAACCTCGTTCCAGCTCATTATGAACACGAATATTGCTGCCGCTGCTAGACCGGGCAATGCTAGGGGTAGAGTGATTCTGAAAAATGCCTCGAATCTTGAGAGACCGAAGACCATTCCAGCCTCCTCATAGTCCACGGGTATTCCCGAGAATAGGCTTGAAGTTATCAGTACTACGAATGGCAGTGACATGGCGGTGTGCGCTAGTGCCACCCCTATAAGTGTATCGGCTAGACCTATCTTTAGGTATATTACTGTGAAAGGTATGGCTAATACTATTACGGGGAACATTCTGAGCCCTATAATTAGGAGCTTAAACGTATCCTTCCCCTTGAACATGAACCTTGCTAGGCTGTATCCAGTTGGCAGTCCAAGGGCGAAGCTTATAGCTATGGTTAATCCAGCCACTATTAAGCTATTTAGAGTTGATTTCCACGCCTTAAGTACGAAGAGGAGGGTGTAGACGTTCTCGGTAGTAAAGGCGAGAGGTATCAGCTTATGTATATTATAGTACTCCTTCGGAACAGCGAAGGCTGATATGAAAATTAATCCTAATGGCACGAGTATCCAAGCTACGATGATCGACGCAAGTGCATAGGTTAGAATCATTTTAAGGGCTTCCCCCTTATACATCTTCACATACATCACCTCTCGAGATACTCAGGCTTAAGAAGCTTAATGTATAGGAATCCTAGAAATATGGATATACACGCTATTATCAGGGAGTATGCCGCTGCTACGTTTGGATTCTTAAGCTCAATCTGCCAGTAGTAGGTTTCACCAGCCAATATCGGTATATCTCTTCCAGCTAAGATCCATACGACACCGAAGATCTGCATTGCAAATAAAGTTCTTATTATTAGGGCTGTTTGTAGGCTCGGCTTTATCATCGGTAGTATTATATACCTGAATTTCTGGTAGGTTGATGCTCCGAATACATCGGCTGCTTCAAGATATTCCTTACCTATCATCTGCAACCCTGCAAATATTATTACGAAAACTATTGCGGTTGCACGCCATACCTCAGTTATAACTATGGCTAGAATCTCCATACTCCTATATTGGTAGCCGAAGAAGTGGAGCGGGCTCTTTAGGAGACCTAGATTAATCAATATCCTGTTGAGGTATCCGTTTCCCGTAAGTATATTGTACCAGATAAGTGCTGCAGCGACATCGCTTATTGTTAATGGTATAAGAAATATATATAGCACCATGTTGCTTCCTTTAAATCTTCTGAGAAGGAGGAGGCTTACGCCTAAGGCTAGCGTAACTTGAATAGGTATTACTATTCCAGCTAGGAGAAAAGTGTATTTAAGCGCGTTCCAGAAGTGGAAATCCCTGGATAACCTCTGGAAGTTATAGAGGCTTATTTCACCAGTATACGGGTGGGTGAACGCAAGCCTAATTGTTTCTAAGATTGGGTAGCCGATGAAAACTCCCATATAGATTCCGGTTGGGAGGAGAAGGAGATAAGGTAAAAAATTATGATAAAAAATTTTATTTTTCCCCCTCAAGGGCCGACACCGTATTAATTTAAGACGTTAACATATTTAAGCGTCAGGTGGTGGCAGCGGGGCGCCAGTTTCTTCGAATAGTTTGAATAGCTGTTGAGCCAGCTCGTTTAGAACTGTCTGTATATCCTCGCCCTGAAGTACTATTCTCTCGAAGGCCTCCCTATATGCTCCAGTGAACTCTCCTCCCCTAGCTCCTAGGCTTGGAATCATTGCAAGCAATGCATCGGAAGCGCCTACCTGCCTGTTTACTCCCTCAGCCATGATCTTTAGTGGGCCTGATGGTATCTGACCTACAGCCTCGTTTACGCTTGGGAAGAATCCTACGTTCTCTAGAATCTTAACCTGCGTCTCTGGTCTAGTTAGGTACTCGATTAGCTTCCACGCCTCCTCCTGGTTTGGAGCATTCTTTGGTATGGCTAGTCCTGCTACTACTAGTATGAATCCTCTGCCCTTAGGTCCGGCCGGGACCGGTACTACGACGAACTGGTCTGGGTTCTGTACTATGGCGTCCTTTATTCTGGCTGTGTGATCCCATGCAAGCCATACCTCCTCCTTTAGTAGAGGCTCAGCTAGTGCATCGTATGTTGTGCTTGCTGGATTAACGTATTGCCATAGCTCCTTGAGGTATTCCCACATTGCTACTGCATCGGAACTATTAAAGTACTTCACCTGAGCTCCAGTGAAGCTTGGATACAGGTATCCATGTAGGAATCTGTGCCATAGACCCTTGGGGCTTACCGGGAAGCCTAGCTTCTTTTCACCTGTTTCCTCATAGATCTTCTTTGCCCACTGTAGTAGTGCATCGTATGTCCACTTGCTGGTGCCCATCTTTACGTCGTCCTCAGTTAATCCCTCAGGTAGGTAGTCGAAGGCCTTCTTGTTTACTACAAATACGTACGTAGCGGTCATCCACGGTATGTACGCCTTTATGCCATGTATATTACTGTACTGTTCCAATGCGGCTGGAAATGTTCTTCCAGATAAGGTTCCGAACTTACTTAGGTCTTCAAGCCATCCCTCGCTTGCGAACATGTCCAGTCCTCCATGTAGCTCACCTACCACACTTATAGTTACTTTACCTGCCTTAATCTCAGCCTCAAGCCTTGAGGCTAAGTCTGCGTAGCTTATTGGAACAAACTCCACGTTAATTCCCGTCTCATCCTTAAACTCTTTTATCAAAGTATTTTCGACAAATGCCCTCTCTGCGCTTGGACAAAGCTGGGTTGAAGCCCATACTATCTCCTTGGGACCGGCAAAGAAGTAATTATAGAGGAAATAGCCGGCGGCAACGATAATTATTAGGGCAATAGCAATAATTATTATTTTTCGGCCAATACCCCTCCGGTTCATGATATCACATGTAATATTAGGAAAAAAGTATTAATAAATGTTACTACATTTTTCAATAGGAGGGGGAGCTTGGAGAACCTACAGAAACTCTTTAGGACGCTTGACCTAACGGCATTTGAAGCTAAGGTGTATGTAGCTCTGCTTAGCCACGGACCTTTATCGCCCAGTAGACTTGCTGAAATACTTGGAGTACATCGCCCTCAGGTTCACGCATCGCTTAGGAGGCTGATCCTTAGAGGTCTTGTTGAGGTCCATGAGGGTAAGCCGGCAATGTATAGGGCCGTTGAGCCCGAGACACTGTTCGAGATTATTAGTGAGGAGTTTGATGATATGATGGATAAATCTAAGAGCTTCATTAATACTATTCCACGTAAGAAAGAGGGGGAGGAGTATGGTGTATGGATATTTAAGAGTAGGAGAGGACTTATCGGAAGATACGTTAAGGCTGTTAGTAGAGCTAAAGTGGATCTAGCTATAAGCGGCGACATAGTTTTTATCTCTAAGCTGAGGAAATATGTCATCGCTGCTCAGAGACGCGGGGTTACGGTATATGTTATAGTCTACGATATTCCTGGCGTTAAGTTTAGGGAGAAAGTTCTTGAAGGCTTCCATAAGGTTAAGCGTGCGGTATCCGGTGATCTTCTGGTTGTGGCGGATTCTCAGATAGGCATTCTTGCTCAGAGGAGGAATGAGATCGAAACTCTGCCCAGCTACGGTATCGCCGTTGAGGAACCTATGTTGATAGACTATCTTCTTCAGGACTTCTTCTACAGGTGGCTTAGGAGTAGGACTATTATTGATGAGGATATAAAGCTTCCGGTTAAATATACGATGTTTAAGCTGGGATTAATTGAGGTGCGTAAGCTTATTGAGAGGGGATGTAGGTTGTGGGGAATATTTAGGGGTAGATGGCTTAGGAAACCGGGCGAGGACGGTAACCTTGAGGGCGAGATAATTAAGGCGTTCTTCGACCCTGAGACGGGTATTGCACAGATACATGTTAGGTCTGATGATGGCAATATTTATACGGCTGGCGGGCCTGATGCGATAGTTGAGGATTTCGCTACAAGTGAAATGTTGATTAAAGAGGTGTAGATGTGAAGTTCAAATATACTAGGGTTCTCCAATTCAACTTTGAGGATGAACAGGGCTACGCAGTAGATAGGATTAGAGGCAGTGATATAGTTAAGTTTGCGCTGAAGATCGGCGCAAATACTATTACGTTCTTCGCTAGAGATGCTTGGGGTAGAGCCTTCTATAACAGTAACATTGCCAGAAAGATAGCTAAGCTTGGAGATAGGGATTTCCTTAGAGAAGTCGTAGAGGAGGCCTCAAAACATGGTATAGCTGTCATACCAATGATAGGACATACTACAAACCCTGAGCTCTACTCTAAGCATCCTGACTGGGCTCAGAGGGATAAGAATGGTAGAGTGATTACTATGGATACAGATCCCTCTTTCGTATCTAGGGAAAAGGCTACTTGGCCTCTCATGTGCTTAAACTCTCCATTCCTAAACCATGTTTTAATGGAGGCGGATGAGGTTCTGAAGTATGGCGTTGATGGAATATTCCTAGATAGCTTCAGGTATATGCCCGACGTCGATAGAGCCTGCTTCTGCGAGTGGTGTAGAAATAAGTTTAGAAATGAAAGCGGCAAGGATCTGCCAGCTAAGGAGGAACTTGAGAGCGAACTATATAGGAGGAGCTTTTTGTGGAGAATTAACGTTAACGTTAAATCTCTGAAGATTGTCTCACAGAGAATAGGAGATAATCATGTTTTAATATATAATAATCATCCCCTGGCTTGGAGGGGTAGGGCTAATACGATAGCTGAGCTCTCGAGGAATTTCGTTGATGTATTCTTCGCGGAGTGCAGCGAGGTTGATTACCAGCCCCCTGGGTTCATTGCAGAGATGGTTAAATTGACTAGAGCGTTAACCGGTAAACCCGTCTGGGCGACTAGAAATAGCTTCCACATGGCATTAACCTCCAGCAATACTACTGACGTAGCTATTAGACAGGGATTGAGGGAGGCTTTTGCAGGCGGCGGATGGCCCGTTTACCTGGTTTTCGCCTCAACCTTCATGAACAACGTTAATCCCGATCCCGTTAGACAGGTCTTCGAGGAAGTAGAGAGGCTTGAGGAGTATATGCTGGATGCTGAACCACTGCCATACGTTGGGGTTGTCTTTTCCAATAGGAGCCGAGATTGGTCTGGAGTGAAGATGTCGCCCCATATAGCTGACTCCTTTAGAGGCTTCTA
>QMRD01000036.1 GCA_003649225.1 Thermoprotei archaeon
GCACCTTTAAGTGCCTCTTTTAAAACTTCAGGTCCTCCGCTGGCTGTATAGGCTATTTGTATATCTTCTCCGTATGGTCTTAGAGCCATGTCGCCTGTTTCATCCCTGTATCTTACTGACATAAATACAGTATTCCCTTCTACTCTGTAGTTTGAGATACTAACGCCTCTTTTTGCAAGTGTACTTAAGAGATCCTCTACGAAATAGTTAAATTTACTAGCCATTTTTTTCGCATAAATTACATATGGTATAACTATCACCTCCTTGTCAATAATTAATAGAAAATATGTTAATGATATAGATTTCTATAATTCTTAGAAGACTTGTTAATTTATCGTTTAATTGTGAGAGCTTGCATAAATACATTTATGAACTTCATACTAAAATGTTTTTAGAATGCCTGAATTATTAACCTATTATTTGCAGCTAAGAAATTATGATCCAGCAGATACCTATTTAAATGGAGTTAGGGAAAGAGTTTATATCTAGATGTTGTACATTTTCTATGGTGGAGAATTTTGGTGGGAGCTTCTAACCCTATGATTAGCAGAGCTCTTCAGGAGAGTTTGGAACGGATTAGGAGGAAGATGGAGAACATTAGGTTTAAAATTGCCGTGATGAGTGGTAAGGGCGGTGTCGGTAAAAGTATGGTTTCTACGAATATTTCTGTTGCTTTCAGTCTCATGGGATTCAAGACAGCTATTTTGGACTCTGATTTCCATGGGCCAAGTATTCCTAAGATGTTGGGCGTGGAAAGGGCTGAGCTCGTTTTCGATAACGGGTTTAAGCTTGTTGAAACAAAATACGGGGTTAGCGTTATTTCGATAGGTTTTCTGCTTGATGAAAAGACGCCCGTTATCTGGAGGGGTCCTATGAAAGCCAATGCTTTAAGGCAGTTTCTGAGCGACGTTAATTGGGGTGAACTTGATTTCCTGGTTATTGATCTCCCCCCAGGAACTGGTGATGAAGCTTTAAGTGTAGCTCAGCTTATACCGGGTATTAGTGGAGCTATTATTGTGTCTATTCCATCGGATGTATCGCGGGTTGTTGTGGAGAGGTCTGTTTCCTTTGCTAGGAAACTCGATGTTCCTGTGCTTGGTATTATTGAGAACATGAGTTACTTTAAGGCTCCTGACACGGGCAAAATATACTATATTTTCGGTAAGGGCGGCGGCAGAAGGATTGCTGAGGAGATGAATGTACCATTTCTAGGCGAGATACCCATCGATCCTAGGATGGCTACTACCTGTGATGAAGGCATACCATTCATCGTAAAGTATCCCGATGCTGAAGCGGCAAAGGCAATCATGAAGATAGCGGAGGAGATATTGAATACTCTGGGAGTTAAGCGGCCTTAAAGAGAGATGATAATAGGTTATAGACGTCCACTGCCTTTATTACCGCTCCACAATACGAACACTTTATTATGCTACCTTTCTTTGGCAGTTCCAGTATAGCACCACATCTCGGGCACTTTATCTCTTTAACTATTACGCCTTTCTCCATGAGCATTTTAGCTAGTGTTTGAAATGTCATCATTTTATGGCTTTCGATTACCTTTTCATAGCTTTCGTTTACGGCTGATCTAAAGGCTACGACGTATTTCTCGTATTCGACGGCTGCTATGTTTGCGTATTTAGCCCGTGTAATGCCTGAATATGTTGTGTCTAGTATCAAATTTCCGTCTAATTCCTCTAGTTTCACTGTAATTTCGAATGTGCCTAGGTCTATAACTTTAGTTTCGCCTTTTCGATCGGAGAATTTAGCTAAAGCCTCTCCCTTAAACGATATCTTCATCGTATTTCCCTTATAGTCGTACGTTAGATTTTGTAGAATTAGCTTCTGGTATTCTTTCGGTATTTTCTCGATTATCTCGTCCTTATATGGGTAGGCATCCTTTAATGCTATTTTCTCGTTAAATGTCCAGGTAACTTCTCTCCAGTCGAACACTATCATGGTGATAAGTGCTGTAATCCATAGCATCATTATGATTACTATATTGAAGGTGAATATTGATAGGGCAAACATGAGGAATGGTATTAACGTAGCTGGACCAGCCTCCTCCCTTAACTCCTGAAGAGAAAGTTCTAGGTTATTAGAAGGAGTTTTTCCATATTTTGATAGCGAAAGGAAGTCGCCGAATAATTCCCTATATATCTTATCGATTGCCTCCTCCCTACTAAGGCCGAACAGCTTATATTTCCTTATTTCGCCCTCGAGCTTATTTTTCGGTGCAAGGAAATATCTCCTGTAATATTCTAATATGTTGAGATATTTCTCTTCGGTACTTAAATTAGATGCTATTTTCGACTTCATTCTTTGATTTAATAAACATGTTTCCATTATTAAACCTTATCATTTACCCTGGAATTAATAGCTAAAACTGGTTAGATAGGCTCTCTATTATTCTTTCTAGGAATGGTATTAATCTATCTGTTGGAGCATTTATTCCGAGCCTCTTAACCCCCATGAATACTATTATTCCTTTATCCTGCATTGTTTGAATAGCATTTTCAAACGCTTTTATCCTATATTTGGTCTTTCCTAAATATTCCTCCTGTACTAGCTTAAATTCATCGAATATCTCTGTAAAGCTGGCGTATGCTACACTCTTCCTCCTGAGGATATATGCTAATGCTAGAAGAGCTAATCTTTCAGCCTCGGATAGAGTATATAGGTCTTCTGATGTAATGTATGGGTTCAGTCTTGATAGAACATGTCTTACATGGTCTAACGTTACTCTAATATCTCCACGCCTTTCGGCTAGTATGCCAGCATATTGTAGCAGGTCTAATGCATATCTGACGTCTGAGGAGGCTTCCTTTACAGTTATATCTGCTATATAGTCTATGACGTCGAAGTCTATGCTTCCGGGGTTAAATGCTTCACTAACCCTATATTCGAGTATATCGATTAGCTGATCCTTCGTATAGGGCTCTAGATTTAGTATTATGTTTCCTAGGCTACTTCTCTCAGATGCATCTAGCACCTTATACCAGCCTAGATCTCTAGCTATAAAAACTATTCCTAGGACTATCCCCCTCGCCTGCGGTGATATCTCGTTTACTCTGGTTAGGTCGTATATTATCGATGAATCCCTCGTCGACTTAACATAGTATCCAATTTCGTCTAGAATTATGTATGCCTTAATTTTTCTCTTCCTTATAATGTTTATGAACTTGGCTAGTATTTCCTCCGGACCTAAGTTCCTGCTTGAATAGCCTTTGGATAACTGTTCCAGTAGGCTGTTATAGATGAAAAACTTGTTATTCGCTATCTTTAGGTTTATATAAAGTGGTTTAAAACTCCTTTTAACAAGTTTTCTTCCTGTACTAATTGAAACGCTTGTTTTTCCACATCCGACGGGTCCTATCACCTGAACGGGTAGTATGGTATTTAGCTGAGGATGAAAGAACATTAGAAGTTCTTCAATATCCTTCTCTCTATGTGGAAGCCTCTCAGGTATGTATCTTGGTGAGAGCTTGTTGATGTCTTTAAATATCATCGTTTAATTTATCAATATAATATATAATAAATCTATGGTGAATACATGCACCTGCCCGTTGAGCTTGAAGCATGCATAATAGTGGATAATGATAGGTATGATAGGTGTGCCTGTACTCCTACATGGGGATTGTCGATATACATTAACTTAAAGTACGAGGAAGAGAATGTTCCAATAATATTTGATGTAGGCGGAGATTTTAACGTATGGCGTAATAACTTCCTCTCGCTGAATTTGAGTAGGGAGATTTATGGTATATTTATAAGCCATTGGCATGGAGATCACGCTGGTGCTCTTCCTGATGTTATAAGCTTTCTTGGAGGAGGAATGGGAGTTTATGTTCCTGGAATCACTCCTATTGAGTTGAGGCATCTTAAGCGGTTAGGTGGACACGTCATATCATGTGAAATAGAGAACGTTATAGCTAGTGGAGTTTTTTCTACAGGCACTATGGGACTGTTTCTTAAGGAACATGCGTTAGCCGTACACCTGCAGGATAAGGGGTTAGCTGTGTTTCTCGGATGCTCGCATCCCGGTCTTATTAAGATGGTTGAGAGAGCTATGGCCGTATCTGGCGTTAATAGACTCTATGCAGTTATTGGAGGATTTCATATGTCAAGCTATGCGGATGGGGTTAATGTATCGAAAAGATTGAAAGAATACGGTGCAAGATATATTTCTCCGATTCACTGCACGGGAGAAGGGTTTAGAAGAGGTGCTAGAAAAGTCTTTGGGGAGGGGTTTTTAGAAGGGGGATGCGGATTTAGGTTTAGGCTTTAGAGTTAATAAAAATATGTGGTTGGCGATTGCTGGGAATAGAACCATATCTACTTTCTATAGGCATATATATGGATATGATACATAGAGATAAAAACAATAGGATGAACATCTATTATTTTATGGGAGATTATGGTGGATTCAGCAATTACTACTATTAGGCGTGCATATATAAAACAGAAGTATCATTTTGTAGGCAGATATGCTGTTGTGAAGCCTTGCCACTGGGTTAAGAAGTCTCTCAACACTAGGGGCAGGGAGCACTGCTATAAGCAGAAGTTCTATGGTATTCCAACTCATAGATGTCTCCAGATGTCGCCAACAATCTTCTGTAATGAGGAATGTGTTTTCTGCTGGCGTGCACATCCGAGAGAGCTTGGAGTAAAAATAGATGAAACTGGCGAGTTCAAGTATGATGCTCCTGAGGATATAGTTAGGAATTCGCTTTTAGAATGGCGTCGAATACTCTCCGGATATGGAGGTAATCCTAACGTCGATAGACTAATGCTTGAGGAGGCTTTAAGGCCTATACATGCCGCTATAAGCTTAATAGGTGAACCTACGCTCTATCCTTACCTTGGTGAACTGGTAAAGGAGTTCTTTAAGAACGGGTTTAAGACTGTATTTATTGTAACGAATGGTACTAGACCTGAAGTTCTCGCTAACCTTGAGGTTTATCCTTCTCAACTATACGTTTCAGTGGTTGGTCCCAATAGGGAAGTTTTTGAGAAGACTACTAGGCCTCTTATTCCTAACGCCTGGGATAAGTTAAACGAGACTCTTGAAATATTGAGTAGCTTTAATATACCTACGGTAATGAGGCTAACGCTTGTTAAGGGTTTAAATATGGTTGATATAGAGGGATATGCTAAGCTTGTCCTAAAGGCTGAGCCTACATATGTTGAGCCTAAGGCTGCTATGGATGTTGGATGGTTTAGAAGGAGGCTTGATAGAACGAATATGCCGACACATGAGGATATTAGGAGGTTTTCGGAGAAGCTATCCGAGTTAACTGGATATAGGATAATCGACGAATCGATACCCTCTAGGATAGTTCTTCTATCAAAACTTGATAGACCCATTAGGCTAGTGCCTATAGAGGAAGCAACTCATCTTGATTATCTTAGAGAAATCCTGAGACAAGGTAAATCGGTTTTGCCTGAAGAACACTAATAGCTATACTAATCGATACAGAGCCTCTAAATTGTTAATAGCGCCTTTACCGGCATAGTGTATTCTTTTCTCAGTTCATCCAGCGACCTTTTCTTACCTATTATTACAAAGACGCCGATTGGCATTGCTTTAGCTTTCTCGCATACTGATATTAGAGCTCTTACTGTGGATCCAGACCTAATGATATCATCTACTATGAGTACGTTATCGCCCCTCTTTATTAGCTCTCTCGGAACGTATATGTGCGAATAGGTGCCCGTGACATATACCTGCTTTACTTCTATGAAATCGTCGACTCCAAGCTCCTTCTCATTTTTGGCTACAACTATGTTACTATTAACTTCATATCCTATGATTGTAGCTAATGGAATACCATCGGTTTCCTTGGTTAAAATTTTGGATATTTTCATGAACCTAAACTCATGTACAGCTATTCTCGCTATCATTTTAAGGAGGTTAATATCTGAGACTAATGCAGTAATGTTTATTATCCCATTCCTAAACTCGATTTTCCTTCTAACAATATCCTGTAGTATGTCGTTTTTAAATATGTTTATTATCTCGTTGGCCCTCTTAAGGCTAGGTAACACCTTTCCATTAATATATCTGCTTAAGACCGGCGCTGGGAGATTCAGCATCTCCTCCAAGACCTTATATGAATAATTCTCTTTAAGAAGCTTGAGAACCTCGACCGCCAGCAATTTTATCTTTATATCGTAGATCTTGCTCATGGGTTTTAAATTAGCGAGGGTTACAAATATCTTTTATTTTAATTGAGATGAAAAGATGAGGAAATTTGTATAGAGATAGATCATTTAAAGACATGAATTGAAGAATATAACTGTTAGGTAGGTTACAGCTATTGATTGTATAGCTCCAGCGGCTATTTGAGCTAGTGTGTGTGCATGTAGTTTTAGGCGTGCCCATCCTACCGGTAATAGGAGGAGCTGAAGAATTAGGTAACGGTAACCGAACTTTAGTGCAAGCATTGTAACCGGACCAGCTACTCCAGCTGTATGTATACTAATCTTCCAGTAGAGGGTTACTATGAAGAGAGAAAACGTTACTGTAAAGTAGCATAGATGGTATAGTGCTAGTATATTCATTTTGAGGGTATAGAATAATATGAAGCCCAAGGCGTATCCAATTAGGGCTGGTATGAAGAACTTCGGTCTATCTGAATGTTTTGATACGAAAATATCGGTTTTGCCCTTGATTTTATAGTAGATGATGAGTATCGTCGGCATAACTAGTAGCGTGAATATGCAAATAGCTGTGGTAAGGAGTACGCCGACGGACGTTAAATGTTCGCTTGATATTATTGCTGGGAGTAGATAGACTGAAAAAAGCGGGGCGTTAAATATATGGGATATTATATAGGCTACTCTACTGCTAATATTTTTATGCATAAAAGTAAATGATTACATTCAGCAAATTATATGTGTTGGTGTCTTTATGCGGCTGAAGAGGCTTGCGCACGTGTTTAGGGATAAAAAGACATCAGCTAGGATAGCTCTAATTTTGTCAGTACTATCAACTATAGTCGGGCTATTTCTGGCCGGAATAAATCCGCTATTTCTTCCGCTTATTCAGACACTCGCCATTTATCCCTTCTATATCTTTGATATACGGCATGTATGGACTAAACGTGCAGTGAATAAAGTTCTATTATGGGCTTTAGGTGCTACTATTACAATGATAGTAATCTCGTACTTTATGACGGAC
>QMRD01000037.1 GCA_003649225.1 Thermoprotei archaeon
TTTCAATATTCTCTTGAAATACTCCAACAAATGGACACTTCTACGAATACGGTGTTGGAGATTACAGAATTTCAATATTCTCTTGAAATACTCCTATATGTTATTTTTCTCTTTTTGTATTTATTTGTTTTTATGAAATGGTTAGGTTCTTTTAAATTGTGCGCGTCTCTATCCTGTTATGATTGTAGCGTGGATGCGCACGTTTTATTTTTTCTCTTTATATTATTTTTGAGTATGTTTCTAGGAGTATTCTCCCTAGTGGTGTTAGTTTTAGTGTGTTTGGTCGTTTTGATAACTCCTCTAGTAGTCCTGCGTATATTAGGTCTTGGGCTTGCCGGCTTATGCTTGATAGATCCTTATTCATCCTCCTTGCCAGCTCGTTCATAGGTATCTCGCCAGCATCCGCTACCGTTTTTAATAGCTTAATTTTACTCCTGGTTAGTTCATCTATTGCGAATATTAGCTCCGATAGCATCGATATGTCAACTATATTCTCGAAGTTCTCTGTCTCAACCTCTATCTTAATGTTTGGATTCTTATAGGATCTACAGGCAAGCATTACCGCTAACAGCAGCTCTATTATGAGTATACGCATACCACCGCTTAAATTGATCACGATCTCATCGTATGTTTCAACTATATTCCTCATTGCTGGTATAAGTTTGAGCAATGCATCCGCAAAATCGTATACATTCACTGTATCCTCTTTAACCTCTACCTCCCTGCCATGGTATTTGAAAACAAAATCCCTAACTGACCTAATAGCCTTTAAAGCCTTATCTCCAACTGGCTCAAGAGTATATAGAAAAAGTTTATCGCCAGGATTTAAGCCCTCCCTAGTAATCATTCTTATTATGAATTTTTCATCAAACCCTATGGTAGCCACTAAGGCTTTAGTCATAGCAACACCATAATATTAACTATTTACATTAAACATAAGTCTTGCTGGGAAACGTTTTGTCTGTGTAAAATTAAACTATTATAGCTTTGTTAGTTTAACAGATAAGATTGGAGTTGAACCCGTGACAGAGTAAGCAGATGAACTAGTGTATGCTGATTCTATGCTCTCCTGATGCTTTTGGTTAGTTTTTCAATCTGCTTCCTTACTTTAAAAATATTCTCAGGTGGCGACATATCCCTCAGAAAAATAGGTATTTTTTCTCTGGTTGCTGTGGCTCTGTTTATGGATGCTGCATAATTATCGCATAGTATTAAAATTCTTACATAGTATATTGTCTTTAGATAGAGATTTATCGTATTAGTTTCTGATAATTTATATAGTTTTTTAATGTAGTCTTCTATCTCATATATCCCTATTTTTTGAGGTATATTCTCGACACTAATTACTGATATCTTCCACTTTAAGCATACCTCTCGAAGGATTGATAACAGCCGATTTGGATCCCTTAGGTTTAAGACTTCAGGAGCATTATACTTTCTCCAATTTCTTAATTCTACCCAGAACCTAGGGCTTCTCATAGCTATGTGATGCCATATTATAGCTAACTCAGCCATCGTTTTCTGCTCTGTATCTAGATTCAATGTTTTGTCAGCTATATATGCTGAGAAGAACTCATGTTTTGGAAACTTTTTTCCAGCTCTTACCCTCTCCTGGTATTCATCGTATCCCTTAGCTACATCATGTAGTGTAATTATTGCTTTAGCTAGCTCTTCTGCTTTACCTATCCCGGTCTTTCTCGCAATAAAGTCTATGTATCCTGTTTCGATGTATTGCTTCCGTAGAAACAGTAGTCCTGTATCAATATGCTGGTATAAGGTTTCGTTTTCAGCTGCTAGTAGCACCGTAGGCCACCCTCATGTACATGTCTGTACTTATCTGTACTCCAATTATTCGATGGTATATCATATAGATCTGGGGAAATGCCATCCTAAGCATATTATTTATTTCCCTGTAGTCGCTCTTACTTAATATTCTCCCTTGCCTATAAAGGAGGACTTTCATGGATTTACTGCGTATTTTTTCTACAAATTCTAGGGTTGCCGGAAAAACGTAATTTAAGTACTTGCTATAGAATTCACCGTAGCCCATATCTACATCCTCATCTATCACAAACACGTTTACTAAATTGGATTCTCTTATGAAATCCCCGCCTAAAACGTAGAATACTGCATCCTTAGACGAAGTATAGGGATCCAGCATCTGATGTATGTACTTTATGCGAGGAACCAAGCTGCCACATTCATAAGCCATGTTCAATAACTCGTTGTAGCCCACACCATCATCTACTTTAGGTATTCTCCATGCTATCTCTCTATATTTCTCCAATACTTCTATTGTTTTTTGCGTCAGTTCTACATCATAAACATGATATATGCCACCACTCAGAGCTTTCGGATCCACTATTACTATTACCTTACCTTCTTTTTCATCAAATCTTGCAACACGTCCTGCCCTTTGAATAAGTGAACTGGCCGGCGCTGCATCCGTAATCAATACTTCTGCAGATATATTTACTCCAGCTTCAACTACTTGTGTGGAAATCGCTATCCATTCATCCTTTTTAAGCTCTTTGATAGCCTCATCCCTATCCTTAGCTATCATTCGACCATGAAGAAGTACAGGCTTTAAGCCCATATCCATAATTTCCCTATAGACTGAGATCGCTCTTTTCACGGTATTCAATACTAATAATATCCTCTTAACTTGCCCGTACTCCTTTTTAAATATCTTAGCTATATCTTGGATTTTTTTGATCTGCCTAATTTCTGACTTAATGTTCTTGCTTCTCTCAATACTTTCAAACTCATCATCCCTAATATTTTCTCCATATATAATGCTTCTAAGCTGTATATTCTCCCGTTTACACCATTCCTTAACATATTCTCTTAGCTCGTTGGGGAGGGTTGCCGTCATTATTACTGTTGGTACTCTGGCTTTAGCTAGAAAGCATATTGCAGATGCCAGGACATTTCGAGAGGATGGGGAATCAAGCAATAGCTGTGGCTCATCTAGGACAACTACCGACTCAAGTATTGCTCCCCTAGAAACCTCATAATGTCCGAAACTCCTCCATCCATTATCATCGCTAACTATTTTTTCTATCTCAGGCGGAGGTAGCTTCATTAAATGCATCATAAAAGTATCAAACGTTGTGAATACAAGCATTCTATTTAGAAAGGGGCTTCCAGGAACATACATCATCTGCCTTGCTACTAAATCTTCCACAGAACGAAGTCCTATTCTATCAGCTCCCTCGATGAATCCCCGATAGGCATCATTTATAATGCTTCTTAAGGGTAGTACGTGCAGCGTCCTAATATAGCTTTTAGGATTACATATTCCATACAGCGCCAAGGAGTAGACTATCGAAGTCTTACCGTAGCCCGTTGGTAGCTGTACAAGAGTAAAGCCTCCATTAACTAGAAACTCATCGTCCAGCTTCTCCAGTACCACGGGAATTAACTTCCTCTTTTTCGGCTTCTCGTAGAAACCTGATTTAATTAGCATTAAATATATGTTACTTGGAGAGAGATGATAGTGCATCATAGATACCTTTTAAAAGCCCTTCCCTCCTTAAGGGTGAATTCTCGGGCGTTGTCCTAGCCATAAGATAAATCAGTTGCTCAGGCTTACGGGATCCAAGTATAGCCTGATATAGCGTTTGCGCTATCCTATGGCATACAGTGTAGCTACCATATCTATTAGTACAGTAAGTATTTCTTCCACCTGCCAGTTTAATAGTGCATCTAAGAAAATCCTCCAAGTCTCGCACTATACTCTTAAAGTCGCTGACATTTTTAGCTAGGCTTTCGGCAAATCTTAGTATCGGCTGTATATTTAATTCCGTTCTCTCCCGCAAAGTGAAAGTTTGTCCGGAGTAGAGGATTCTAAGGATTATATATTGCGGTATACTCTCGAGAGACAGGCTACGGTAATACTCCGTGTAGGTATGCAGGCCCAGTAGAAGAAGATAAGCTACAGTTGGAGATGGAGGAAGAGCTAGCCTTGAAGGAACTAGGTACAGTCCTTTTTCCCCATATAGTGCATGTATGGTAGTCTTTGCATCAGTCATAATCTTTATCGAATCCCTATACGACCTATCATTTAATGCCCTCAAAAATATTTCTTCAGGAAGCGGCGTAAGTATAATTTCCCCTCCTGCAAAACAGCTATAGCTTAAAACAAATCCGGCAATAGCTAAAGATAGCCACTCCCTACTCAACCTATAGTCTAACTTAATTTTAAAGTTACCGAACCCCTTTCCATACTCATACTTTTCTATCTTAAATGGTTGCAGGTTAGCATAACTTCCATCACCTAATTTAATGTTCTTTCTGCTTACTTCGATCATAGATAGCTGCTCAATCCATCTATCATAGTTTTTCACTACATCTTCCTCAGCCCATCTTAAAAGTTTCAATGCACATGAAAGATAATCCTCATCTACTATGTTAATTCCAATGTTTGGTGACAGTTTCTGTAGAACTTGACCGTCGTTTTTATGAATAGCCGGTGAATACACCTTTAATTTCTCGGTCTTCAGTTTCGCATTTTCGATTGCCATAGAAAATATCTCCTTTAGAAAGGCTTTGACCACGTTCTCATCGGCATTAATCAGGAGTCTTTCACCAGTAAGAGACACATAAGCATTAAATAGCTCGTAGTCGGTAAATACAGAATATGCTGTAAGCACAAGATCTCTAATTAATGACCCCTGGGGAGGAACTACTAGGCTATACATCGTTGTCACCTCCACGGAATTACTATATCTTTGCCTACTCTTACAGCATTAACTCTGTCATTAAGTCTAACCTCCACCTCAACGCTCTTGAATCTCTCCATATCATACGGAAAGACTAGCGGAATTCTAGGCGATGTGGTATAATCGCCTATTGGTGCCTCAGTCCAATCCACCACGTTATAAATAACGTAAGTTCCCTTAACCTCACCGTCTTTTGCCGCACGGAAAGGGAAGTAAAAGCTTGTCTTAACTACTCTATCTCGAATTACCTCAGCCTCAGATAAGGTTACCTCCTCTGCTGAAACAATAGATTCTCTTGCCCCAATACGACAGATACTCCATGAAGCAGATATTAACTTCTCATGCCAATTGTTGCCGATAATCTCATCAGCTTTATTTTCGTCAATTAGATACACTACTTCTATATTGCTTAATGGTATCGTATAGAGCTTTCCAACGGCCACTGCATCGGTAATAATCCTCTTATCACGAACCTTATACGAAAATACTCTACTTAAATCGCTATACTCGATGAGTGGAACATTTACCCTTAGATGGACTCCCCTAAATATGGGTCTAATGACTTCTGCCTTACTATATTCCCCTGAAGTTTCCCCCTGATTGCGGAAAAGTCCGTAGGCTAGCGCTCCAATTAAAGTTGTTGGTGGAATAACTCTTAGCGCTGGACGGGATTTAGTGAAACCAGAATAGTTAATTAAAAAACCCCAATGGGGTTTTAGCGAAACCTTTATGTAGATCATTCTACATCCCTGAGTCCTAGATTCCTACAGTCTCGAATATCTTAGTGAATAATTCCTCCGGTGTCTTCGCTATCACGATTCCGGCTGGTATCTCAAACTCCTTGCTGTATGCTATGATCTTAATGTTTGGCTTCACTCCGATCTTCTCAAGCATTTTCACATAGCTATCTGCCCTCTGTTTAGTATCTTCAATGAAACTCGGTAGCTGTGGTGGAGATACGACAAAAGGCTTGGGGTCACTAACTGTAGCTACGATACTAAGTATATCGCTTATGGGCTGGAATCTGGACCTCTTAGCTCCGAAACTTATACCTGCAATAGTCTGGGCTAGTG
Organism: Thermoprotei archaeon; assembly: GCA_003649225.1. Taxonomy (GTDB): domain Archaea; phylum Thermoproteota; class Thermoprotei; order Thermofilales; family B9-G17; genus B9-G17. Next base: position 5,798 of record QMRD01000037.1, read on the forward strand.
CCCCTAGTGCAACCTTAATCCTTCTCTTCCGCTCCTCCTCATCAACAGCATCCTCTACTTTAATCATGCTAGTTCTTCCTATACCTTCAAGATCTATATTAAAGGTTAAACCATATACGGCGGAGGCAGTCTCTATGTAATATATCATTTGTGCCTGCCTAGCCTCCCTTTGCTCAGCCTCTCCAGCTTCCTCGCCTTCTCCTCTAGTTCTTCCAATAGTTTCGCTGGCAACATGCCTTACGTGGAACTGGGATTCTATAGCTGTCGCCTCTATTGTATCATATGTTGGGATAATATAGCCCACTTGGAAGACTGAGGTACGCTTTATCGGTAGATCCTCTGCAACCATGAAACCGCCTATATCGGCTACTAGGCTAAGCTTTATGGCCTTTTTCTCTATTTCATGCTTTACACTCAGAATCTCCTGTACTTTTTTACGTGCCACTTTACCGAATAATGCCTTTAGCTCATCGGGCATGTGCTGTTTATCGCCGAATTTAAAGAATTCTCCTCTTAATGACCACTCGTCAACTGGAAGCTTTTCTCCGTAGATTAGTTTGGCAACTTCAACCAACGCCACCTGGTATGCATGTGCAAACGATTCTCCGCTTATAGCTGGAACATATACTATCTTGTACTCATCATCCTTCCTTATTACGATTGGTGCTCTTCTATGTTTAGTTAAGTTTCCCACGGATTCAACCATGTTTAATGCTTCTATATTAGCTAGAAACCTTACACCTAGAGAAACAAACATACCTTATCACCCCCCACGTTTTTCGGGAAAAGCGAGCGATAACGCGGCTAGAAGACCGGCTATACTTAGATCCTTGTTAATTAGTTCTATAACACGCTTAACATTATCCTCGGAGGGCAAGTGAACTTTTTCGTTCTGATCAAAAGCAGAACGCGCCTCCCTTAATGCTTCCCTAATTGTAATTTCAGCTACCCTCGGGTTATAGGCGTTTGCCAACCTATCAACATATCCATACTTTCTGTTTCTAACAAAGTACCTAAACATTGAGGCCAAATCCCTTACGGCATTCCAGTCATCCTCTAATAGACGAAATGATTCCGATTTCACATAATATCCCCATTATTTACTAGTAAAATTTAATATTTATATATTTTGATTTCTATTTCACAAAAGCAGCTGTTATATGTAATTAGAAATATAGCAAAAGAAAAAAAGGAAATAATAAATAAAAAATACTTAATAAAAAAAATCAAGTAATTACTATAAAA
>QMRD01000038.1 GCA_003649225.1 Thermoprotei archaeon
CACCTGGTGCTGGCTTAGGGGCAGGAATGATGCTGATTCCACCTGTTTTCGCTCAACCACCACCTCAGACGCCACCTCCGCCCAGCTATACACAGCCTCCATCTACAACTACAGTCAAATGCCCTAAGTGTGGAATGATTGTAGATGCTAGATTTAACTACTGCCCATACTGTGGTGCTCAGTTACCAAAGCCTGGCGTAAGATATTGTCCAAATTGCGGCGCTCAAGTCCCGCCTAATGCTAAATTCTGCCCTAATTGTGGAAAACAACTCTGAAAATATAAATTATTTTTTACAAATATTAAGTCTAGCCTAGGGTGAATACTAATTTACATACATTTTCTTCAACTCTACTTCTTACAGTAACTGGTTTATTAAATATTTTTTCCAGAATGCCAACTATCACGCTTTCTATAAAGCTTACTAGCCTCTCGTTTCTTTGAGGTAGCTCTATGGTTATTTCTCCCTCGCTATTGGAGTACGAAGTATCTATGATGTGAACAAAACCTAATGATTGCAATATATATAGGGCTTTGTCCGGAGCTAATCTTATACTTTCGATTAAATCGTTATCTGAGAAGAATGAAGCTATCTCTTTACCTATGCTTAATCCTAGCAGTCTTATCTTGTTATTATCCAGGCATTTATCGCAGATAATGTTATTTATAAAGGAATTGTATGGTATTATAACCGCGTTTCTCTCACCTTTACATAAAGTTACGGGATAAGATAGTTCATCAACTATCAAACCATCCTCGAAACCTTTTCTCACTTTGACCTCAAGCACCACTCCTAGATTCTTTAATGCCTCTACTATATTTTCTATCTTTATTGTTGTGTGAGATAAGTCGACAAAGAAGTATAAGTAGCCTACCTCACCTATTCCAACGGCCGAGGAAGCTAAAATATTTATTCCATTCTCACCAAATACGCCTGCAACAGCCGCCAAAACATTGGGTTTATTTTTAGTTTTAACAAAGAATTCATAAAGTAACTTATTTTTCTCATGATATGCTATGAAAGTATCCTTAGGCGCAAATTTCATTAAAATCACCCTAGTCTAGGAAAACTAACTATGTCCACTATTTATAGATTTCGTGGACTAATTTTATTAAATACAAGGCTTTCAGTATACTGAAAATACTTTAATTAAGCTACCTAAAACTCTTGCCAAAATCATAAAGCAATTTCCATGATATCCTCTTTATATAATCTACTCTCGCCTCTTCCGATACGATATTAACCCTGTTTTCAGAGTAATCCTATATAGATGTTGAGTATGTATACCGCTCGATGCCGCCTTAATACTGTTCTTAGGGGTATCACAGGCGTAAGTAATGCTGAATGAGATTGTGGGGAACATAGTTTTATCTAGCAGAGCATTTACAGGTTTTTTTGAACCATTCAATTGTTTTCTTTAATCCATCCCTCAGATTCACCTTAGGCTTGTAACCTAGAATCCTTTCTGCTTTAGAGATATCAGGTACTCTTCTCATAATATCCTCATATGATCTACCATAGAAGTATTCGTAAGGCTCAATTACCGGCTTTAGGACACCTTTCTTTCCCGCTAATTCTATTATTAGGTTAGCAAGTTCTAGTATTGTTATTTCGTTGCGGCTCCCTATGTTGAAGGCCTCTCCTATGGCCTCCTTTTTCTCAGAGGCAAGCATGGTGCCATCTATAGCGTCGGATATATATGTGAAAGCTCTAGTTTGCTTGCCAGTGCCTAATACTATTGGCGGTTTATTTGAAAGTACTCTTTTTATGAAGATTGCAACAACTCCGCCATATTCACTTGATTCCTGTCTGGGACCATAAATATTGAAGTATCTTAAGATGGTTATTTTTAAGCCGTAGGTCTTCATATACGAGAAACATAGATGTTCGTCAAATGCTTTAGCGGTAGAGTAAGTCCATCTATCTATATTCGTTGGTCCAAGTACTCTGTCTGCGTCCTCCCTTAGGGGTATATTTTTATTTTTACCGTAAATCTCGGATGTGCTTGCAAATATTATCCTTTCAACACCGTTTTTTCTCGCAGCTTCCAGCACATTATATGTTCCAAAGGAGTTGACTAGAAGTACTTTTAAGGGATTTTCCACATACTTTTTTACGCCTACAACCGCGGCCATATGAAAGACAGTATCCACATCTCTGAACTCTTCATTTAACATATTTAAGTCCATTATATCGCCCTTTACTATCCTGATTCTCGGATGACTCTTAACACTGGCTAAGTTTTCAATGCTCCCTGAGGAGAAGTTGTCAAAAACCGTTACATGACAACCGACACTCAGTAAACGTTCTACTAGATGGCTACCTATAAATCCAGCTCCCCCAGTTACTAAAACACGATTCATATACTTCCTCCCCATCCAATACCGTAATATTTTAGTTTCTTGGAAAAGAGTTCAGGATCGTATATTCGCCTCCCATCAACTACTATTGGTCTCCTCATATTCTTCAGGAAATCATCAGGTGTAAGATTTTTGAATTCACTCCACTCGGTTACTATTACAGCACAATCAGCCCCTTTAATGCAATCAAGCATACTGCTACAATACTTTACTTTTTCTCCAAATATTTTCTTGAATTTCTCCATTGCCACTGGATCATAGACCTTCACAACAGCCCTTCTGTCTAGAAGCCCCCTAACTATATCTATGGAGGGGGCGTCCCTTAGATCATCCGTGTTTGGCTTAAACGATAAACCCAAGATAGCTACTGTTACGTTTTTCAGATTACTGAATTCTTTTTCAATAATTTCTATCACATGTCTTCTCTGTAAATCATTTATTTTAATAACAGATTCAAGGAGGGATGAATCAACACCCTTATCTTTACAGAGATTAATTATTGCCATTAAGTCCTTCCTAAAACAGGATCCGCCGAACCCAACCCCTGCTCTAAGAAATCTTGGATTTATTCGGCTATCTAATCCAATGCCTTTCGCTACAGTATTGACATCCGCTCCTGGCAGTTTTTCACACAAGTTTGCAAACGTGTTTATGAAACTTATTTTCATTGCTAGAAATGCATTGCTGGCATATTTTATTAGTTCTGCATTAACTATATTAGTACATAAAACAGGTGGTATTTCATCTCCATATACTTCCTTGTAAAACTTTCTTAGAACTTCGCCTGATTTTTTATCGTAGGCACCAATAACTATTCTATCCGGTTTTTCTAAATCTCTAAGTGCCGTTCCCTCCTTGAGGAATTCGGGATTAAAGCATAATCCAAAATGCTTCCCCAAAGTCTTTCCCGAGGTTTTTTCCAGAATTCTCCCAACAAGGTTTAACGTTGTTCCTGGGATCACCGTACTCTTCACGACTATTAATTTGTATTCATTAACCTCTGCTAAACACTTCCCCAAAGATTCTACAGCTGAGGAAACATATTTTAAGTCTATTCTTCCATCGGCTAGACTTGGTGTTCCCACGGTTATAAACAGAATATCTGATAACCTAATAGCTTCCTTATAGCTTATAGTAGGACTAAATAGTCCGTTTCTTAGAGCACTCCTTAATAGCTCACTAATCCCTGGTTCGTAGAAGGGCATGACACCCCTCTTCAACATTCCTATTTTTCTCTCGTCTACATCGACGCCTATGACTCTAACCTTCCTCGATGTAAAGAAAGCCGAATAAGCTAGCCCTACCCACCCAAGCCCTATTATTGAAACATTATACACTCTTTCCCCTCCCTAACCTTTATAATCCTTGACGTTTAAAACTATAGTGTGATGTGCCCACGAGGGTCTGATTAATGATGTGAAGCTCAAGGGCTGATGTTATTCTGGAAGGCTTTTTAGTAGCATGCCTTCTAGCGTTATTGGATGTAATTTTAGATATAGGTTATACGCCTCCGTTAGTTTAGAGCTGCTTTCTGAGTAAATCTCCATTAGAATATCTCCTCTTCTGACCTTTCTCCCAGCCTTTACATGCAGAATTATTCCTGCACCTTTATCTGTTGGTGCTCCAGCGGTTCTAGCTATAAGTGTTATGGCCGTATTATCTACATGTGTTACATAGCTATCTGCAACCGATCTTATTTCTATCTTCTTTTCTCCGATCGGGATATCCTCAGGCTTAACGCTTGGATCACCTCCTTGAGCCTCAATCATTTCTCTCATCTTTTTCCATGCTTTGCCATTATAGAGTAGTTCTTTAGCCAGATTTATTCCCTCTCCCTTTAACGTGACACCAGCCATTTCAAAAATTAAACCAGCTAGAGAGGCCGCCTTTTCTATTAAGCTCATGGCTCCCTTTCCTGTCTGAAGAGCTACTAATGCCTCCCTGGCCTCAAGGGCCGGGCCGATGGAATATCCTATGGGTTGTCCACCATAGGTAATTGCGCATCTTAGTGTTAGTCCTAGCTTTTCGCCGACCTCTAGAGCGATTCTAGCAAAGCTTTCAGCATCCTTTATTGACTCAAGCTTTGCTCCCTTACCTACGGGTAGATCCATTACGAGATAACTCACTCCCATTGAGAGCTTCTTAGAGAGGATACTTGCTATGGTTTGACTTCTAGGATCAATCCTTAATGGATATTCAACTTTTATGAATATATCATCAGCTGGAGCTAGGTTCAGATAGCCTCCCCATATCAATAGCCCCTTCACCTTTGGAGCTATTCTCCTTATTTCATCAGCCGTAAGGGTTACATTGGCTAGAACCTCCATGGTATCTGCCGAACCAGCAGGACTTGTTATAGCCCTACTGCTTGTTTTAGGTATGAGTAGACCAGCAGATGCCACCATGGGAACCTCCAGTAACGCAACCTTAGAGTTACCTGGCACTCCTCCAATGCTATGTATATCGTAAGTAGTTTCTTCAAAGGATATTGTATCGCCCGTTTCAACCATAGCCTGAGTTAAATATACTATTTCATCCACGCTCATGCCCTGAAACTCCTGTGCTAGGAGAAATGCTGCGCATTCAAGCTCTGTTAATTCTCCAGATACAGTACTTTTAACTATAGCGTAAATCTCATCTTTCGTTAACGTTTTTCCTTTAAGTTTTTTCCTAATGAATTCCATTGCATGAGGCATACGTGTAATATTTACCTTAACTACGTCTCCATTACTTACCTTAAGGACGTCAGTTACCTCCCTGAAGAGACCTATTTCACCACGTTTTATGAACGTTCTAGTTGTAGTTACAACGCTTATAATGCTCCTATCATCATGTGATATTTTTACTCTGTCATATGGTCTAACGCCTAGAATTCTTGCGTCATCTTCGTTCAACACTATGGCCATTCCGCCGTAGCTAATATCTAGGTTTTTTACAACTAGCTCTATCAAAACAATCCCCAGACAAAGGCAAGATAAAATACTACCATAATAAATATAAAAGCTTTAACCTTCAGCCGTGTGGATAAAACTAATTAGAATATCAGTTCGTCGCGAGGTCCTCACAGATCAGACTGGGTCGGCTTCTTCATCTATCTCTAACCATACATTACTAGTAAATAAATGTTCTCATTATGATACCGTTATGTTCTCAGGGCAATCGCCTTCGATCTTTAATATCTTTTTCTTTCTATTTCTAGTAAAGTAGATCACGAAAAAACATTGAACACCTAGCCTTTTGCTTAACTCCCTAAGTCTCATCCACTCACTTCTGGCCTGCTTGTCAAAGTAGAATTTATTCTTCCTTGTGGACTTAACTTGCTCTATTCTGATTTCCAACTCACCTGTAAAGGGATCTTTCCTTATGAAAATTATATCTTGAGCACCTACACTTCCTGAGACCCTAAAACCTATCCAGCCGCCCTCCTTCATCTCCTCTATCCGTCGCTTTTCCGCTCTATATCCCTTCTTTACCATCACCGTATTTAATTAGGAAAACGACATAAAAAATTTAGGTTATTAAAGATATAGGTATAATTGATGAAGAGAGTTATGCCAGCTGATGGGTGATGCAATCCTGGGGTATCTGAATTCTATTTTCTAAAATAAACTTCTAGCCTCATTTATCATCTCATTTATACGGTTCATTGAAATAGCTATACCTAATCTCTTCTTATATTTAAGTGTCTAATACTATAGAAATACATTATTTTCTGCCTATACACTTCCGGAAAAACTAATAGCTACATCGTTTATTAGCTTGAATTCTGTATGTAATTTAAGAACGCCTATAAGCTAGAGTAACGCCTCTATGTTCATAAAATTATTTTATATGTCTCTCAATTCAGGTATAATGGGCATCGCAATCCGAGTTACGACCTCTACGTTCCTCATTCAACAAGAAACACCACAAGCTTATATTCAATAAAATAAAATAGCAGATACTATAAACTTAATTTGATGATGATTATAAGAGCCTCTATTGGAACTCTTGCTAAGTTAGGCCTTGTAGATATAAAGGTTGGAGTGAAACAGAAAACCGCGTATTTACTCCAATATTCACCAAGTGGATGTACGGCCTCCTGTATCTTCTGTGGCCAAGGAAAATTAAGTAGAAATAGGGATAAAATAGCTAGAATAACTTGGCCTCCTGTAAGTCTTAGGGATTTTCTAAGGCGCCTGTCGGAGCGCCGGGAATTATTTAAGAGAATATGCATTCAGACTGTACTGAAGAAAGGGTTTTTCGAAGAACTTCTGCAAATACTATCCGAACTTAAGCGATATGGTGTGGTGTTACCCATTTCAGTTGCATTAACACCTATTGAAAAATGTAAGCTATCCATGCTTAAAGACTTAGGCGTGGAATGTGTCGGCGTAGGTTTAGATATTGCGTCCAAACGTATGTTTTCGAAGATGGGTAAGCCGTATAGTTGGGATATTTATTGGAACTTTATTAAGACTTGTTCTTCGGTTTTTAATCCTCAGAGCGTGTATGTCCATTTAATATATGGCTTACCGGTAAGTGATCAGGAATTCATAGAAACTATGGAAAGGATATATAAATATGGCGTTAATGTAGCACTATTTGCATTTACTCCAGTTCCCGGGACTCCTTTGGAGAATCTTAAACCACCACC
>QMRD01000039.1 GCA_003649225.1 Thermoprotei archaeon
CTCTTTGGATATATCCACGTTCTAACCCCTACCGCAAATGCATCCCTATAGTTTATCGAGAACTCATATACGAACTCATACGGTATTGGCCTCAATATCATCCATGGTGCTCTTTCGACAAGTATTCCTGTATAGGGCGTAATGCTATCGGAGCTTTTAATTGATAATGTTACCGCCGAAGAGATGGAGGTGAATGCCGTGAGCGAAAACATAGTTATTACGACTGAAGTTATGGTTAGGAACGTTCTAAGCCTCCTCTTACGCATATTCTGTACGCCTATCGAAAGGGCCGACATGAACGCGCCCAGTCTCTCGATTTCAGCGTAGTGCTTTCCTATGAGCATCTCCCTTATCCTCTTCATGTGCGAGTATGTCTTCCCTACAGATAATACGAGCAATATTAGTAGGAATATGGTTAAGGCTGTAGCTACCGCTAGTATGAAAACGTTAGTTGCAACGTGTACGCCGGGATGGAATATTGCCAATATGAAGGCTGTAACTAGGTAGATCAGGATGAAGTATATTAGTCGCTTAACCCCATACGACATGAAGATTAGCCTCTCCATGCCTATCGAGAACGGTATAGCTAGGAACATGAAGAACAGTATCGATAGTATTATCTCGTTTATCTGATCCATAGCGGATGAATACGTAGCCCTAGAGAAGGCCCAGAGGGGTATCGATAAAGTATAAACCTTCAGCATATCCCCTTTCTTCATAGCCTCATCTACAAGCTCCCTATATTTAGCCATAAGGTCGTAGTATTCGAAAAGCCTAGCCGTCACTGCTCCCTTCTCCACTAGAATCTTTGCTCTAGATATCGCTATGTGGTAGAAGTCCTGCGAGAAGTTTATGGGTGAGAGAATTATACATTCTCCCCTCTTCAGCGTGTAGCCGTATCCTTGAGGATGCTTATCGGATGAGTTTATCAGGACTATAAGCGGATACACCTCATCCGTCCTTACTACTACCTCTGAAGGTATATTTGGTTCTATAAAGGCCATGATGTCCTGCACTGCCGTTGGTAGGGATTTCGCCGTAATCTGCGGCTGTGTAAACAGCACATCCCTATGGATCAGAGGCGTATGGGAGAAGAAGTTTAGAACTTCTATGCTCCTAATGTTTATCTGGAGAGATTGTGGGTTTATGGGTTGTAGTATAGCTATTGATGCCGCCTCAAATACGGGAACTATCTTATATGCATTCGCTACTGTGAGGCTTATCTCCCTCGATAGGCCGTAGACTCCTGTATCTGTAGCATATACTATGGCGTTATACTCTTCGTTAAGAGTATACGCCTGAACGTCGACTATAGAGAACGGCTTTAAGCCCTTTAGCGTGAATACTCCGTTTTCATCAGGTACTGCTACTATGGTGAACCCATTCGCCGCCCACTTGGAGTTCGGTGGATTATTATAAGCCCTGATGAAGAACACTGTATTGGGAAGACTTATGTTATCGTACCATGCAGTTGTAATGTTGTATTTTGCAAGTTGTATTGTTAATGTCACATAACCCCAGTCACTATATAACTCCGCCGGATTCAGCACGTAGGGTATCTCCATGTTAACGTATTCGTAGAGCGCTATCCAGAGGTACTTTACCTGGGGCTCCACGTTTTCCCACTTAATTCTCTCATAGGTATCCAGTATTGTGCATTGAGTGAGCCTAAGGGTATTAGTCGTTACGAAGCTTAATCCTCCTCCAAAACAGGCTGAAGTAAACGGCTCCGACTCTAGATATAGGAGCGGGGGATCCATAGGCAATGTAAGCTTTATCCAAGGCGGATAGGAGTTTAATACCATATCAACTACGTGAAAATCCTCATTGAAGACGGATTTAGCTTCATCAAGCCATGAGCCAAAGAAGGTATCCGTAATCCACGTGTACTTCTGGTTTATTAGGGAGTCTGGGCTTACATAACCGTATCCAAGTCCAAACACGTAGAGTCCGAGCACATCGCTATCGCTGGCCAAGTCTATGCTTAGAAAGCCCTTTATGAATACTCCCAGCTTCCTAAAGTATCTACTCACAAACTCCCTAGATCCCCATAAACCTTGGTAGTGACCCGATAGAGCAACAAGCCAGACGGATCTCTTAGGTCTATACTTGTTGAGTACTCTTGCATATTCCAGTAGGAAAGCTATTCCCAGTGCGTCGGTTGCACCGGGAGCTCTACCCAGCACGTGGGAGAATGAATCATAATGTGCAGCCAGTACAATTATTTCACCCCTCTTAACCGGATCAATTCCCTTTATTACAGCTATTATATTGGGTACAGCTATCTTCCTCCATACGACTCTAACATTAACTCTAACTCTAACCTCATCACCTGTAGAAAGAAGGCTTTTCAGCATTTCCCCACTACTCGAATTTATTAGGAGGCGCGGAAAGGCTACAGGTATGCTTAGGCTCTTAAGGAAGCCCTCCATGTAGCTCGTAGTTTTAGGCTCAATGAATATTACTCCCTTTGCACCGAGCATCATATATACCTTCCATTCCCATCCGGTATTGAACTTCGTTAAAACAAACTTGCCTTTAACGCTGGTATTTCCCAATTCATCCAGCTTTTTAACGTAGACTATGCTGTCGCCCTCAGCCGGGCTCGTGTACGACGATGGATTTACGTGGTTCGGGTACAGCGGATAAGCTGTTATATTGTACGTGTGTCCGTCGTGGAATACTTCAATGTAGGAATACTCTACGATGGGAACCGTTATGTTATAGTAGTCGAGCTTTACGTCGGCTCCATACTTCCTAAAGGTATTCTTAATGTACTCTGCCGCCTTAAAGAATCCGCTGTAGCCGGTCATTCTAGTGTTAAGTGATGAAAGGTACTTCACGTGTTCTTTGATTTTATTAACATCTAGGAGTCTCGCTATGTCTTCAAGGGAATCCTCGGCATATGCGTGGTTTAGGCTATAGAGACTTATAGCCAATATTATTAAGATAAATAATGCCAGAACCCTCCTCAAGGTTTATCATCCCTTTTCAATATTTTAATCATTTCTATAAGAAAAATAGTAATTGGTATGATTATTAGGGCTCCTAGGGTAATAAGGGGCATGAAAGTGGGTCTCTCAGGTTGTTCGATTTCCTCCTCAACTGTGCCTGTGGTATAGAGGTTGATTGAGAGTATGCCGTCTTCCGACTTAATGTATACGAGGTAGTAGCCTCTTGTCAGGGGCTTATATTTAACCTCATTAACTCCAGCTGTTATATTGATTTTAATTGAGCTAGTGAAGCCGGTTGTTACTTCAACTATCTTTAACTCTGCCTTCCCAATATTAGTGTTTGATGACACTTTGATGGCTAGGGTATTGTTTTCAGGCTGAAAGGCTATCTTAACGTCGCTTCTCAATTTTAACATCTTGCTCGGAGTAACTAAGTATAGAATTCCTGTGGAGTTTGATACCTTAACCTCGAAGCCCCTGGCTAAGTCTGCATCCTTAAGCTGAGCCTTCCTAAAGACGTCGTAAACCGTGTACTCCATATCTTTCAGATCGCTTAGGTTCAGGAAGACTCTATACTCCTTATTTGTTAAGTTGGTTAGTGCCTTAACTACGTATATCTCGCCGTCCCTTAACGTCCCCACCTGAAGCCCAGCAAACTCCATAATGCCGTATGATGGAAGCCTCACGGCATCATTGTGGTAGATGCGGTTCAATGTAGCGAGAACTATTGGTTCACCTGCTCCATAGATTTCCTGCCCTATAATTCCATTCTTCCTAAATCCGAACCTTAGATCCTCAATAGGTATCGTATAGTTCCTTATAATGACGCCTATGTCCGGCTTCTCCTCAATAGTCTCAGGTGGCAGGAATTCGGGTAGCGTATACTTCGCTACGGTATTTGAGTATTTAAAGAACTCATTAAGCAGGCTCCTTATGTAGTCGGGCAGTTTATCTCCTACAAGCAAATAGTATTCTTTAAGCCATAGAACACTCTCGTACAGCTCCTTAGCGGCTATATAGTCAACGATTCCACAGCATGGAAGTATTCCGAAGAATGTAATCCATCTATCTTCAAGCTGCCAGATTGATGCCCTCCACATGAGGTTTGCAATCATATAGTAGCTCAATTTAAGATACTTCTCATTGCCAGTGTAGAGATATGCCTTGGCAGCAGCTACTGCAGACATAGCTGTGATATGCGCTTCGTAGAATACCTCTAATGGAAGATTCATTAATCTATCCAAGGCCTTTAACGCCTCATTTAGGTAGGTGCTATTTCCACTCAACTCATATGCTAGAAACATTACGTAGGAATAAGCTCCAGCTACATCCAGTTCCTGACCGCCCGGTATCGGCTCTAAGGTATACCTGTTAAAGAATACCGGGAAGGTATAGTTTATTTTCCTTGCAAACTTCACTAAATTATCTATACTATTGAAGAATGTTAGGTATGCGTTCTGTGAACCCATAAATGCTAGCTTTGCAAGCTTAGCCATGTGTCCAACTATGTACCACGAATCCTCCCTAGCGCCAGGCGGATAGGAGTTTGAAATCATACCTTTTGAATAGAAGAGGGGTATGAGGTTATCCAGGTGGTCGTCAATCCATGATACGTTGCCTAAATAGGATTCATAAAGCTTTATAGCATAGCATAGTTCTAGAACTGTTATTAGCTCTGAAGCTACACGTGGATCTCCCACGTAGGCTCTTGGAAACATTTCCCCTCTTAAATTTACCCAGCACTCGTTTTTACCTAGATCCAGCAACGCCTTCCTAGCGTAGTTATCCCAGTTAATCTCCTCGTACCTAGGCTTCTTAATTCTCTCGTAGAGATTAGCAAGAGATTTTAGGTAGAAGTCTGAGACCTCAAGCTTGTTATCGAAGGTTAGGTTTGGACGAATTAATATATGATATTTATGTATGGGGGTCTCGCTTTCAGCCAGCTGTATGCTCTTCTCAGCGATGCACTTAAAGCCAAAGCAACAGAAGGATTCCATGTCCCTTTTGCCCTTGTATGCTACAGTATTTTTCCATATGTGGTAGGCTCCCTGCTTGAATAGAATTTTGGAATAGTATATGTCCTCCAGATAGGCTACTCCTAGGGATAAGGGAGGTATGTATATGCATATGTAGGGTGTCCCCATGCCAAGCTGTGGAAATATTACATTATACTCAAGTTCATCCTCGCATAATACGTAGGTGTCTGGGTAAATGTTCAGCTTTATACTTTTAGGAGACTCGCTGCTAACATAAATTGTTGAATCTACCAGGAGACTATCATTAACTAATGTAATATTAATTATTAAATGATATATTACTTCGTCAACCTCAGATACTATGTCTATATTAACGCTGTTATTAAAGCAATCGTAGCTGAAATTCCGTATATGTTCCTCGCTTAGGACCAGCCTATTATATCTTGTGATTATACCCTTTAAAACTATAACATAATCCTCATTCCCATACCTAATAACTATACCTTTATTCTCCTTAAAGTCAAACTCAATATGATAGTTTCCGAGAGCTAGTCTGTTAGTAGAAAACACGAAATCCACCAGATTAAATATTAGGAGGAAGATTATTGAAAAAGTAATTATCTCATTAAAGATTTCAAGCAATTCTATGCCACCTAGAAGAAGTCTGAGAGCTCTGCTGTAGCTACGCATATTACTGTATCAGCTGCACCGTAGTAAACGTATACCTTCTCATCCTTCACTATAGCTCCACACGTGAATGTTACGTTGGGTACAGCACCGACTTTCTCGAATTCCTCCTCTGGTTCAAGTATTGGATCCTTACATCTGTATATTACTCTCCTCGGGTTTCTTAAGTCCAGTATTGCGTAGCCAAGCCTGTAGACGTAGTTTTCATCTACTCCATGGTATATGAATAGCCAACCGTCCTTCGTTTTAATGGGGGGTGCTCCTGCCCCTACTTTGAGGCTGTCCCAAGAGTTCTTGCGTGGCATCATAATAATGTTGTTGTTGATCCACGTCCTCAGGTTCCTGGAGTATGCTATCCAGATATGTGGATGTATCCTGTGATACATAACGTACATGCCATTATATCTCTCTGGAAGTATTACTGCATCCTTGTTGACTACCTGTGGAAAAGCCATGATCCTCCTTCCCCATCTCCACCTCCTGTTTAGGAAGTCGTCTACTCTTATCGATGTTATGCCCACCTGAGGTATTTTACCATCATATGCGGTATAAGTCATGAATATGGTTGATCCAATTCTCGTTAAACGTGGATCCTCACACCCCCTAGTCTCAGTGCTTAGCCTCGGCGTAAATATGGGCCTAGGAAGCCTCTCCTTTATAGTGAAGCCATCCTCCGAACACGCATATCCTAGCCGTGAAACATTATCCCTTCCCATAGCTCTATAGACTATGTGTACTAGACCGCCCTCATAGATTGCGCCAGCATTGAAAACCATTTTAGATTCCCAGGGATGATTGGGTATTGGCTTTAAAATTGGATTACCGGGATACCTCTTTAACTCCATAGAATATAACACCAGTAAATATAAGCTGATATTAACTTAAAAATCTTTTTGCAAAAGATAACCACCAATAGATGGTAAATAAATGTTAAGATACCGAAACATGCTCGAAACAACAGAATCTATAACCTCTATATACTGGGTGTTAACAACTTAAGTTTATTGGGGGGTCCGTAGTCTATAGCATATGGGCAATAAGCGATACACGCTTTTCAGGAGACTGTGAGACCCCATTATGGATAAGGCTATTGAAGAATATAAGTCAGGGTTTTTGGGAACCTCTATTTCAGCCCTTAAGCTACATCCAACTATTTCACCTTAATTTCAGCTTTAAACTCCTCCTTTAAGTGCGTTGCTTTTTTCTCTAGCTTAGTTAACCTTTTGCTTACTGTTTAAGGTTTTTAATTCTTAATAACTCTTTCTTCAATGAATACTAATTAAAAGGTTAAGCAATAGTACAAAGGC
>QMRD01000040.1 GCA_003649225.1 Thermoprotei archaeon
AGAATCTGAGAAAGAACTGTAGACGAGTTAAGGAGCGTAGTTTTATTAATGAGGAAAAACGTTAAAACCGCTCCATTATCTGATATTCTTTAACGTACAGAGATATAAGGCATTAGATTGTCGCTAACCCTTCGGTTGCAGCTGCTAGTACTAGTGCCCCTACTATTAATCTTTTACCTCTAAATGAATCGAAACCCGTGGCATATAGGAGTATACCTACAGCTAGCATTGCATTATACGCTAACCTCATTACATCAAGCGCAAGCGAATAGATTCGGTTTAATACCGTTTTTAAGAAGCTTTCAACGTATTGGATTGCGTTCATCACTATCTCCTCGGGGCTTGCATACGCCTTCGGCCTATACATGAAAACTAGGAGTAATGCTATAAAAAATACGACTGCTTTAGCCTTTTTCACTCGATCACCCTATATTTTCTTAGCAAAAATATTTATAGTACTATCGAAAGAATGAAGAAAAAAGTTACATAGGAAAATGCGTATATCATACGTAGGCGGGGGTGCCCGAGCTAGGTCAAAGGGGCCGGACTCAAGATCCGGTGGCGTAGGCCTACGTGGGTTCGAATCCCACCCCCCGCACCTCCCATTCTAAGACACGAATTATTCGTATTTTCACGGTTAGGATTCTCTCAACCTGGCTTGAATAATCTAGAAAACTTTATTAAACGATTTGCTGATAGTATTCACTGATTTCCTTCAGCCGGGGTAGCTCAGCCTGGGAGAGCACGCGGCTGTTAACCGCGTGGTCGTGGGTTCGAATCCCACCCCCGGCGCCTTAGTATCTCCTTTTATATAGCGGGGCTCTAACCATATCCAGAGAAATTTTTATAACCCCTGAACAGATTATATTATGTTAGTTAGGGCGGGTAGCTCAGCCTGGGAGAGCATCCGGCTGAAGACCGGAGGGTCGTGGGTTCAAGTCCCACCCCGCCCATTCTGTTTTTCTTCTATAATTATTTAGATTACGCTAGTACTCTTGATAACCTTATCAAGGTAGGTGGGTTCACTAGAAACACTGGAAAAAACTCAAGGTGGGGCCGCGGGGATTTGAACCCCGGACCACCTGGGCCCAAGCCAGGCATCCTACCAGGCTGGACTACGGCCCCCTAAAATAGATGAATTTTTGCTTAATTAATTTTACTCACGCGATTTCCGTACATCTTCTTAATGAAATGTTCTATTCTACTCATTGCTTCTTCAAGCAGTTCTATTGGTGGTAGGAGAACTATTCTGAGATGACCTGCTCCCGATGGCCCAAAGCCTGAACCATGCACTACTAGAACTTTTTCTTCCTTAAGAAGCTTTAATGCAAACAATTTATCGTCTTTTTCTATTCTGCTTATATTGGGGAATATGTAGAAGGCTCCTTTAGGCAGTATAGACGACATCCCATCGATTTCGGATATACGCTTGTACAAGTAGTCTCTTCTTCTCCTTATTTTAGCTACCATGTCCTTGACATGGTCCTGTGGCCCTTTAATTGCAGCTATTCCTGCATACTGGACTGGAGTGGACGCCGATAGTCTACATCTCGCCATTTTTACGAGCGCCGAAACCAATATATCTCTATACTTTTGCGTGGGATCATAGACGTACATATAGCCGAGTCTCCATCCAGTCATTAGATAAACCTTCGAGAAACCGTTTAACCCTATTATTGGCACATCCTTTGAAAGAGCGGCTGTGCTCTTAAACGTAGCGTCGAAAACTATTCTATCATAGATTTCGTCGCTGATGACAATTATGTCGTGTTCAGCTGCTACATCAAGGATGGCCTTTACAGTTTTTTCGTCGTAGACTGACCCTGTAGGATTATTAGGGTTAATTATAACTATTGCTTTAGTTTTTTCGCTTATCTTACTCCTTATGTCATCTATATCAGGCTGCCATCCGTTCTCCTCAATGGTGCCGTAGAAAACGGGCTTACCATGAAAAACCCGTATATATGTCTGATATAGCGGGTATGTCGGGTCAGGAACAAGTATTTCGTCCCCCGAATTCAATAGAGTTGCGGCGATGAATGCTATGGCCTCAGATACACCTTGCGTTACTATAACTTCCTCTGCCGTTATATCTACGCCGTTAAACTTCTTTTCCTTGTATGCAATTGCTTCGCGTAGCTCATCGAGGCCCTCGGATACAGAGTAATAATTATACCCCTTTAGAGTACCCTCATATAATGCCTCCTTTATATGATGGGGAGTATCAAAATCGTACTTAAGAGGATCTCCTATATTAAGGTAAATTACCTTCTCTCCCTTCCTCTCCATCTCCCTAGCGAGAGGAACCAGCTCTCTAATCGCATAGGATATTAAGCCTATTCTATCAGCTACGATTTTCCTCATACTCATCACCAGGGTATTCTATCGAATTTATAGGTAAATAAGCTTTTAGCGTAGGGCGGGAATGCAAAGATAATAGGCTTAAGATACGTTAAGAATTAGAGCACGCTTTCATAGCAGTCCTATCATGTGTTAGAAGCATGTTCGTAGTCATCAGCTGACTCTCTTGACTTCACTAATCCGAATTGAGACCTCATCATCCAATTATAAAATGTTTAAAAGACATACCTATATGTATAGCGCTTAAACATTTAAACGAATCATTTCACTCTTGCTGATGCATCCACAATCAAACGTTAAAATACAAACATATGCGGAATATTGGTCGAAACTTTTAAATATTCAATCATAAAATGATGTGCAAGGTGACAACAATGTCCCAGGAGGCAGCAGTTCTTATAGGAGCTAAGCCAACGTCGAACTATGTTCTAGCAGTTGTTACACAGTTTTCAATGGGTACGGAGAAGGTGGTGATTAAAGCAAGAGGGAGAGCGATCTCAAAGGCCGTAGATACTGCTGAGATGGTTAAGAGAATATTTCCGGGCAAAGTTAAGGAGGAGAGCATAACTATTTCAAGCGAGAAGGTAGGAGAGCCTGGAAAAGAGAGAATGGTCTCTACAATTGAAATAGTGCTAGTAAAGCAGGAATAAAACCTATGCCCGCTAGTACCTTTTTATTTTTTCTTAGTTTGGTGATACTATCTTGTATAATAATTTTCACGTAATGGATATTAAGGAAGTTATTGAGTATTTTCAAACATCTTCTACCCATGGTTTGGATGAGAAAGAGGCAAGGAAGAGGCTTATAGAATATGGTTACAATGAAATCCTGATGGAAAAGAGACGTGGAGTCCTTTCAATATTTCTCGAGCAATTTAAAAGCATTCTCGTATTGATATTGCTCGCTTCTGTAGTCATATCGGTATTCGTTGGCGAGATGGAAGATGCCGTTGTAATAATGGTGATTGTTATCCTTAACGCCGTATTGGGTTTCATTCAGGAATATAGAGCAGAGAAGGCGTTAGAAGCGTTGAAAAAGCTAGCCTCACCGAAAGCTATCGTTATTAGAAACGGTAGGGAGATAACCATACCCTCCCGAGAAGTCGTTCCAGGAGATATCATTATTCTTGAGGTTGGAAACAAGGTTCCAGCTGATGCCAGATTAATTGAAGCAGTAAACCTTAGAGTCGATGAATCGATCCTTACTGGAGAATCAGTTCCGGTATCCAAGTTTACTGAACCCTTGGAAGATCCCCACACACCCATACATGAAAGGAGGAATATGGTTTACATGGCTACTACAGTAGTTTATGGTAGAGGAAAAGCTGTCGTAACAGCAACAGGGATGGACACCGAATTCGGGAAAATAGCTTCAATGCTTCAGGAAGAAGAGGAGGAAACGCCCCTTCAAAGAAAACTTGAAAAGTTCGGCAGAATCTTAGCCATCGTCATAGTATTTTTGTCAGCACTAGCTGGACTTGAATGTTTACTTGAGGGAGCAAGTATTATTGATATGCTCCTAACAGCCATAAGCCTGGCAGTCTCGGCCGTGCCTGAGGGGTTGCCAGCAGTTGTAACAGTTACCCTTGCAATAGGCGTTCAGAGGATGGCTAGGAAAAACGCCATAGTTAGGCGGCTATCCTCCGTAGAGACTCTCGGCAGTTCCACCGTTATATGTACCGACAAGACGGGTACGCTGACGAAAAATGAGATGACGGTGAGGGAAATATATGTTTGGGATAGAAGAGTACATGTAACTGGCACGGGATATGAGCCTAAAGGAAAATTTTATCTTAAAAATAGAGTCATTAACCCGAAAGAAGATGTTACGCTTATGAAGCTAATTCTTGCAGGTGCATTATGTAATGATGCTAGGCTGGAATTCTACGATAAAGAATGGAGAATTATAGGTGATCCAACAGAAGGAGCTCTAGTTGTTTTAGCTGAAAAGGCGGGACTCAGCAAGGAGAAACTTGAGAAAGAGTACGTTAGAATAGATGAGATTCCTTTCGACTCGATTAGGAAGAGGATGAGTACAATACATAGACGAGCCGATGGGGAAATTATGCTCTTCATAAAGGGAGCTCCGGAAGTCATAGTTGAGAGAGCCAAATATATCGAGAAAGCTGGCAAGGTATATGAGATATCGAAGGAAGAAAAGGAAAAAATTCTTCTAACAGCTAGATCCATGGCCAAGAAGGCCTTAAGAGTATTAGCTATCGGATATAGGCCTCTCTCAATTGAATATAAATCCGAAGGTGATTTAGAGCGAAATATAATTCTGCTCGGGCTAGTGGGAATGATTGATCCTCCTAGACCTGAAGTTAGAGAGGCTATCAAGGTTGCAGAGGAAGCGGGAATAACTGTCATAATGGTTACCGGAGACCATAAGGAAACGGCCGTAGCTATTGCTAAGGAGATAGGTTTAATTAAGGATGAAAGTGATACAGTAGTCCTTACTGGAAAAGATATAGATAGTTTAAGTGATGAAGAATTCCTTAAGTTAGTTGATGAGGTTAGAATTTATGCTAGGGTGTCGCCGGAACATAAACTTAGGATTATCGACGCTTTGAAGAGGAAAGGGCACATAGTAGCTATGACAGGGGACGGTGTTAACGATGCACCGTCGGTGAAAAAAGCTGATATAGGTATTGCGATGGGCATCAGAGGATCGGATGTTACGAGGGAAGCTGCCGACCTAATTTTAGCGGATGATAACTTCGCTACAATAGTTTCAGCCATAAAGGAGGGCAGAACGATATATGAAAATATAAGGAAATTCTTAAGGCTACTTCTATCAGCTAATTGGGATGAAATATTCGTTGTATTCTTTGCAGCGCTCTTAGACCTGCCCCTACCATTTACTCCAAAGCAGATTCTATGGATAAACTTGGTAACTGACGGATTACCAGCTCTAGCGCTGGGTATGGATCCTCCGGATGAGGGAATTATGAAAAAGAAACCTAGGGATCCTAGTGAGGAAATTTATCATGGCATGATAGTATTCATCATTGCATCGGTAATACTTGCACTCATTTCGTGGCTTACACCATTTTACATAGCACTGCAGATGAAGGAGACACTCGATGAAGCAAGAACGCTAGCATTTACACAGGCTATCTTATTTGAGTTAATTCTAGCGTTTATATGTAGATCGGAAGAAACATACATATTTAGTTCCTGGAAAAACGTTACCGCGAACAAAATGCTGGTGGTATCAGTGATAACAGCGCTTATCCTTCACCTTAGCATAATTTATGTTCCACTCCTTAATTACTTCTTTGACACCGCCCCTCTTACATTAACTGACTGGTTACTATTGATACCATTCGCCTGCTTAAGCCTTATACTATATCCTAAACCTTACCTAAGACTTGAAAACAAATTAGAAAAGAGAATACGACGAAAATAATTACATATACACGGGAAATCCCTTCATGCCACATAACATAGAGGCCAGCATAGGCTCCAGTACTATAAGTATTATAAACCTTATCGTATCCGATATCATCCCTACTTTAAACATATTCCACATTCTGATATACCCTGAGCTGTATACTATCGCCATAGGCGGCGTTGTTGACGGGAGCGCGCTTGAAATCGAACATGCTAGCGCTGTAGCTATTACGGGTATTATTGGATTTATTCCAGCACTTCTAGCCAGTGTTACCGCTATTGGACATGCAATCCATGCCGATGCTGTATTAGATGCAGGATAGGTTATTAGGAAACCTATAACTGACGTAATTAGGGTTAGTGTCCATACATCATTTATGAACGAGACGTTTTGGGTAACTATTTCGACCAGCCATGATGAAAAACCACTTTTATCTAATCCTGAGCCTAGCGCTATTCCTCCTCCGAAGAGGAAAACTACGTTCCAATCTATTCCACGTAGCAATTCATTCCATTCCAAAATAGGCTCTCCTTTAACTTTTATGAGACATACATAGATCATTAGTATTACGACTGGTGCCGCTTCGGGAAGAGCCTGCTTAATATATCCGTAAATGCTTGACAACTCTGGGCGTATGCTAGATGCTATTGCTAAAAAACCTGGAATCATCCATAATATTAGAACCATAACGAAAGCTACTAACGTTAACTTTTCGCCAGCACTCATTGATCCCAGCTTTTTCTTCTCCAACTCTACTCTCTCCTTCAACTTTTCTATTGTCTTCATCTCAGGCTTAACAACATAGAACGTTACAAGCCAAGATATTAGAAGCCCTAATATTGCATGGGGCGTCCCTACGATAAACCAGTCAAAGAAATTCACAGAATACTGTTCACCCATGGATTCAAGTACTATTTTTGCGACTAGGTTAGGTGGCGTGCTTATTAGTAGTAGCATTGCCCCTGCTGTTGCCGCCTGACCCAACGCTATCATGCTTGCTTCAGCGTACCTGCTCTTTTCGCTCAGGTTTAACGTTTTGAGATATGCAAGTAGAAGCGGATATACTATTGA
>QMRD01000041.1 GCA_003649225.1 Thermoprotei archaeon
CCATGCATTGAACAGTTTCTCGCCCTTATCCTTTGAAGCCAGTAGTGGGTTGCCTACGTATCCCTCGATGGCATAGCTTATCCAGTCTACCATTGCCTCAACTCCTTCAACTACCTTCTCTACCCCCAGCTTGGCTTCGCCCTTAACCCTATTTAGTTTACATAAATTGGGCCTTACGTGCATTATCAGGCTTGTCTCAATTTCACATGCGTGACCAATGACCTTACTTTCCTTTACCTCGGATATCTCCTTGGAGAAGGGAGACCAAGCGTCAGTGACTATGTACAGCTGGTAGCGTTTACCCTTGCGTAGCATCTCCCTCAGAAATAGCCTTAATGGTCTAACGTTTCCTCCATGTCCATTTACAATAAGTATCTTTTTTATGCCATTCCTATAAACCTCGTCACAAATCTCCTCCAGAAGCTTAATGAAAGTATCTCCTGAAATAGTTATCGTTCCCTCAAAGTTCCTATTCTCCGGGACATAGCAGTAATATAAGGGCGGTAGGACTACAGCATCCTCAACTTCAGCTGCCTTTAATACGGCTGCATACGTAAGTATAGTATCCGTCCCTAATGGCAAGTGTGGTCCATGCACCTCTATTGAGCCCACAACTATTATTGCCACCAGGTTATCCTTATCTAACATCTTAAAATCCGAAGAAGTTAGCTCCTCCCATCTCAAATATAACACCAGCTATAGTTTAAACCGTATGCTTCTTAAATCTTAGCCTCTCCCCTCCCTTAACGCTTCATTTACTAAATTATAGTAGTGGAAGTAGGTTTCCATGAGCTCCCTGCCTACATCGGTTAACCTAGCTCCCCCTCTACTAGTCCCACCCCTGTGTGTTTCAACTATCTTTAAGCCTAGCCTATCCTCAATTTTCTTAATGTAGTTCCAAGCGAACTTGTACGATATACCGAGGGACTCGGCAGCCCTAGATATTGAGCCATATTCATCTATAAGCCTTAGGAGATTCGCGCCACCATATCCGATTATAGGCTTGCCGTTGTATTCAAGCCATAGTTTAAACCTAACGTTCACTCTCATACAACCACTAAACTATATATTTACCATTTTATTTAAAATGTTAGCCTATTTAGCCGTAAAATAGTGGTGATAGCTTGCTACTGGTTCTCTATGCATTAACATATGTTTTACTACCTCTGCTTTTGATATCGATATTTAAAATTAGCGTCCTTAAAGCCGGTATTATAATGATGATTCTATGCCTTATAGCCTCCGTGAACCTAGGCTTAACAGGAGTTATTCCAGGATCCCTAATTAATGGAGCACTATCCGGTTTTAAAATTTCGCTAATAGTTGTTTCCGCACTATTCTTCTACAAAACCTACGTGAAGATAGGTTTTGAGAAGAAGCTTAGAGAAGAGCTGGCAGTTAGCGGCAACAGGGAAGCCGTTATACCGCTCCTATCAGTAGTTTTCTCTGGATTTATAGAGAATTTGACAGGTTACGGAATACCTGTGACTATAGTTGCCCCACTTCTAGTTTCGCTTGGTATCACGCCAGTAGACGCTTTAACTATGGTTTTAGTAGGTCACTCTTGGGCTGTACCTTTCGCCTCGCTTGGAATACCCACGCTTGTTATACCTGAGTTAACCGGTTTACCTGAGGAGGAAATGTTCCTGTATACCAGTATCTACATGGTTATAGCGCTTATATTTACAATAGCTATCTTATCGCTAAGGTACAGGATGTCAATAAAGCAAACCCTCCCCGCGTACCTGGCGCCTATCACTATGCTCGTTTTATCACCCATCCTCCTAAACTATTCAGCCATGATTTCAAGTATTCTCGTATTTATGATAGTAATCTATCTAAGCTATAGGGAGAGAGCCTCTAAGGTGCTTATCCCATTATATCCATACCTCACCTTGGCGCTAATCTTAATGATTGGAAATATCCTCGGATTTAGAGGATTTGCACAGACAAGCCTCCTAGTGATAACGACCTCACTCATATTCCACATAAAGTACATTAGTAATGTAGGGATACTTCTAAGTATAGGAAAAGAAACGCTAAAGGACTCGTATAAATCGGTATTAGCCATAATCGTCCTTACGATGTCGGCCGATATGTCTAAAGGCCTAAAGATGATGGAGGAACTGGCTAAAGCTCTTGCTGAAAGCTTCGGATATTATTATGTGCCCCTCATACCAATAGTAGGCTTCATTGGAACATACGTAACGGGAAGCAATACTGCCTCAAACATTATATTCACCCTACTCCAGTACTCGTATGCCGAAAAGCTGTCGTTGAATAAATACTTGATACTGGCGTCCCAGAATATCGGAGGAGGATTGGGGAGTATGATCTCGCCAGCAAAAGCTGTGGTAGGCTCGATGTCATTAAGAGGGAAAGGACTAGAGGGAGAGGCAATAAGTAGGAGCCTTAAGATAGCAGCACCAATTTTAGCGTTAACTATAGCTACAGGACTAATAGCTCATTACCTAAACCTAATATGATAATATTTAATCCTATTATCCGCCTGAATTTTTACTTATAGAACTTTAAAATGAATAAAATAGCTAGGATAAACGCTGTATGTTTAATATATTCATTCCAGTGAATTGATAATACCCATAGTTCAATCTGAATGTATTTTATGCATTATATATTTCTTTAAATGATAATTATTCTATTTTTTATCACATTATGCATTTAAAGACAAAGTTTATATAGATGTGTGTTCGATAACTTAATCGGAGTCTAGTATGGCTGGTTGGGGAAGGAGTTTCTGGCTCGCTATTAAGGTTATAGTATTCTCTATACTATGGAGCATTATAGGCGGCATAATATTCTATGTTGGATTATTACTTGGAGGATCTTCACTCATAACCTACCTTATTACAATGGACTTTACAAGTCTTTCAGAGTTAAATTTAGCAAGCATTATAGTTGGAGTTATCCTCGTAGCTATAGGCCTCTTCATCATAAGTTTAGGTTCACTAGCATCCGTAATTAAAGTGACAAGTGACGAAGGAGTTAACGAATGCTATAAAATGATGTATTATAGAGGTACCCCCGGAATGCCTCCTCCCGGCGGATCGGGGTTTCAGCTGGGCTTTGAAGTATCGCAAGATAATGAACCTGACTACGATATATAGAAAATGAAGCTAAATTAAAATTTAAATTCTTTACGTTAAAGCTTACCCTTCTTCTTAAATTCTTCAACTAACTCTACGGCTCTATCGTATCTTATCTTGCCTTCCCTAACCATTATTTCAACTATCTTATCGACCAGCTCTCCCGTAGCTCCAGCTTGCATTGCCAGATTTCTAGCGTGAAGCTTCATATGGCCCCTCTGTATTCCCTCAGTTGCTAGAGCTCTTAAGGCTGCGAAGTTTTGCGCTAATCCTACTGCTCCCATTATTTCAGCTAGTTCCGTTGCCGTTTTCACACCCAGTATTTTCAATGCTATCCTAGCTACTGGATGAACTCTTGTTGCTCCTCCAACTATTCCCACGGCCATAGGCATTTCTAATGTGCCTACCAGGTTTCCATCCTTATCTTTCTCCCATACAGTTAAAGGTAGGTATCTACCGGTCTTGGCCGCGTATGCATGAGCTCCAGCCTCTATTGCTCTATGATCCTGTGCCGTCGCTAATGCTACAGCGATTACACCGTTTAGTATTCCCTTATTGTGAGTTGCTGCTCTATAGGGGTCTGCTGCCGCAAACGCCCAGGCCATTACGATGCCATCTACTACCTCCTCTCCTCCTATATCGTTTTTATCGACCTTAACCCGTGCTCTTACAAGCCTTTTGTCTGCTAGGTTTGATATTATTCTCAGATAAACCCTCCCGCCAGTTATTCTCTCTATTAGGGGGGCAACTTTCTCGCACATAGTGTTTACGGCGTTTGCCCCCATGGCGTCTCTGACGTCCACTATTAAGTGTGTTATTACCATTGGTCCCTTGGGTGAATCTATGACCCTCACCTCTACGTCCTTAGCTCCGCCGCCGAGCTTAACTAGTATTGGATCCTGCTCATTTGCTATCTTAATTATTTCATCCTTATGCTCGAGTATCGTCATTTTAGCTCCAAATGGATCCTCTACGTTTACGAGCTGTATCTGCCCTATCATTACTGGTCCTGTGCTTGTGGTGTGTATTCCGCCCCACTTCCTCATCACTCTAGCGGCGTTGCTGGCTGCAGCTACCACCGAAGGTTCCTCGAGAACCATTGGGATTAGGTAGTCCTTATTATTTATTAGGAAGTTTACGGCTACTGCGAAGGGGTAGGCCATTGTTCCAATGACGTTTTCAATCATTCTCTGAGCAATGTCTAGGCTTAAGTTACCCTCCTTCTTCAGCATGTTTACTTCCTCATCGGTTAGGTTGGCGAATTCAGCTACCTTCTTAAGCCTCTCCTCAAGGGTAAGCTTATAGAAACCAGGTAGCCTAGAGGTTTTCTCGCTCATGTTTCCACCTAGCTACTCATTAATTTTTAGTTATAATAAGCATAACTCTTTTTTGCGAGATTCTACCCGGAATGGAGTACCGCTAAACAGATTATAAGAAGTGGTTTCATCAATTTTACCCGATTAAGCCATATTTTAAATGATTTTAGCTGATCCGCGTTTTTATACGAAAAGTATTTAACATTATCACGTCATTCTAGAATACATGTATCCTAGGCCTGATTTTAGGAGAAATCTTTGGCTAGATCTTCAAGGTAAATGGAAGTTTATGTTCGACGATTATGAGGAACCTGTTGAGTACGGTCTGAATCCCGATAACTATGATTTGGAGATAAATGTCCCCTATCCTTTTCAGAGTAGGCTTAGCGGTATCGGTGATAACTGTTTTCATGATGTGGTGTGGTATCTTAGGGAGTTTAAGATTCCAAGCCAATATAGGAGCTTAAAGCCCATACTTAAGTTCGGAGCAGTTGATTATGAAGCTACGGTTTGGCTTAACGGTAGGAAGCTTGGGGAACACGTCGGTGGATATGATTCCTTCAGTTTCGATTTAACGGGTCTCGTGTCTGAGGATAACGTGCTTGTAGTTAGGGTCGTCGATAGGCACGGAGATCAGCCTAGGGGCAAGCAGGATAGTAGGCTTTATCCTAGGGGAGTTCTTTACAGTAGGGTTACTGGAATATGGCAGCCCGTATGGATCGAGTTTACAGGTAGGGGCTACGTAGACCATTTTACGGTTAATGCTGATATCGATGGAAGTATTACGTTGAAGGCTTTCCTCGATGGACTCATCGATAAGCTTAAGCTTAGGGTTGAGGTCTCAAGAAACGGCGAGGTTTTAGCTAGCTCGGAGATGGTTGCCTCCAAGGAGATGACAGTAATGCTTAAAGTTGATGGTGTTGAGCCTTGGTCTCCTGATAATCCGGTACTATACGACTTATCCTTGATTCTAGTGGACGAGGAGTCAGGAGAGGAGGTTGATAGGATATATTCCTACGTAGGCTTCCGTAGAATTGAGGTAAGCGGGAATAAAATACTTCTTAACGGTAAACCGGTGTTTCTGCAGTTTGCCCTGGATCAGGGATATTATCCAGATGGCATATATGTTCCATCAAGCGTGGAGAGGTTTGAGGAGGATTTAAAGGCGCTACTTGATATGGGATTTAATGGCGTTAGAGCCCATCAGAAACCTCCCGATCCTAGATACCTCTATTTTGCCGATAAGCTTGGAGTACTTGTATGGCTTGAAATGGCTGATTGGGGCATGAGTTTAAAGAGAGAGAATCTCGAGGTCTTCTGGAGTCAGTGGAGGAATATTATTCTGAGGGACTACAATCATCCATGTATTATAGCTTGGGTTCCATTTAACGAGAGGAGCGAGGCTAGGAGCGACCCCTATGCTATGTTCTTTATAAGTGAAATATACTGGAGGACTAAGAGGCTTGATCCAACTAGACCCGTAGTTGACACCAGCGGATATGCTCACGTAGTTACCGATATACTCGATATACACGACTACAGTATAGCCGTCGATGTCAGCCCGGAAGAGTTTAGGAAAAGCTGGAACGAAGCCTACAAAACAAGGGAATTCCTGATTAAATATGGGAGAATATTTACCTCAAAAATAGACTATACCAGTAAACCTATAGTCTTAAGCGAGTTTGGTGGATGGGGATTGAAGGGGCAGAAGCCTATAATTAGGCGTCCGGTATGCTACTATGGAGATGGGTTCGATAACGTAAATGATCTATTGGAAACCTATGAAAAAGCTGTAATTAATATTGCTAAACTTAAGGGTATAGCTGGCTACTGCTATACGCAGCTCTACGATGTTGAGGGAGAACTTAACGGGCTACTAACCTACGATCGTAGAAATAAGGTCAATAGACGGAGAATAAGGGAAGCGAACGTTAAGGCGAAGGAGATATACTATGCGTTAATAGGATACTCCTAAACCTCAAAACATATGCATTTTCCATATACTTCCTTAGCATCATTGTAAAACCAATGTTAATAGGTAAGACAATATAGTATTAATCTCACTATACTATTTAGAAAAATTAAAAATTAGGTTATTTTATCGAGCATAGCCGGCGATGTAGACATTCATCCCTGAACAGTATTCTTAGTGGGATAAGCCCTGTTACCGACAATATTGCGGAGATAATTAGCAGAGATCTTGGATCGAACATATCGGCTATGTAGCCAGCAGTCACTCCTATGGCCATTGAGGAGAGTGATGAAATTAATCCTAGATAGCTGAAGAACGATGCTCTCTCAGACTTATCGCTTGCATCAAATATAATTTTATTGTATGCTACCCAATACGCAGCGCTTATTGGTAGCACGAATATTATAGC
>QMRD01000042.1 GCA_003649225.1 Thermoprotei archaeon
AGGCGGAGAACATTTAAACAAAGTTTTAAGTTAGATAAGATATCAGGACGAGCATTATGAATGATATTGCTATGAGCATTATCGAGGCGAAAAGGGAGGCCGGTATCGCTAGGGATTCAACCATGTTTACAACCAGTGTTGATACGGTTATGTCGTTGCCCATAACTAGGAAGGTTGCCCCTGTTTCGCCCAGTGAGTGTGTAAATGCCAGCATGCTTCCGGCTATAATCCCCCTCTTAATCATAGGCAACGTTATTGTTTCGGTTACATCATAGGGATTAGCCCCTAAAGTTCTCGCCGTATCCTCGTAGAACTCAACGTTATTTTCCCTATAGGATGCTAGGCTAGTTTCAACGATCACGGGCACAGAGAAAACTATGTGGGTTAATATTATAAGCCATATCGACGGGCTTATCAGGTTTAAACCGTAGGGACCCCAGAGCAGTATCATCGATAAGCCTAGTGCGCTCGTCGGAACTACTAGGGGCACCTTAAGTAGTGCCCTAACGATGTTCCCATACTTTGACTTCACTATAAACATTACAAGGAATATTGCTAGATAGGCTGAGAGGAACGTGGATATAGAGGCTGAAATAAAGGATGTAATCGTGGAGGATACTATAGCCTTAAAGTAGTTCGCTGGTCCAAAAAGCTGATAAAGTACGCTTCCCTTAACCCTACCAGTATAGGGCTCCCTCTCCCAGTAGGCTACCGTGAAGGCTGCGAGAGTAGCTATAGGTAGGATTATAATTACAATAAGTGAGATTATCGATAGGGCATCCTTAGCAAGTGACAATCTACGTCCAACCCTACGTTCAAGCCTTATTAGTCTATCCTCGATGTTCTGGGGGATAAGTCTTAAACCTCTCGACTTCCACCCCCTACTGCTGAGCATATACTCTATAGGTAATATCAGGATTAACGCTATGGCTACTAATAGTGAACCTAGGAAGGCTGCTGGTGCAATCTTGTTCTCAAACTCCCACCTAACGATTGCTACTGATGCAGTTGTACTTACCCCTGCAACTATCATGGTGGCTCCAGTCTCACCCAGGGAGCGGGCGAACGCAAGCACGCCGCCGGAGAATATGCTTGAGGTTATAAGTGGAAACGTAATCTTCCTAAATGTTGTTAAAGGTTTTGCACCGAGCGAAGCTGAGACTATCTCGTACGCCTTCTGGACATCCATAAGCGCTGCAGATACGGTTTTAACGATATAGGGGAAGGTCAGCGATACGTGTACGATTAAAACTAGCAGAGGTATCTCAAACACGGGAACTACGGTATCTATCCTAACCTTTAGCCCTAGGAGGGCTGGCAGGCTCTCGCTTGCAGTCCACGTAATTAGTGTCGCGAATCCGAAGCCGGAGGTCGGTATTACCAGGGGTAGCGCTGTAAGCTGTTCGATAAACTTCTTACCTGGAAATTCCTTCCTAGCTATAAGGTATGCGAGAGGGACTCCTATGAGCATATCTATTGCTACTGTAACTAGAGCTAGCCTGAAGGATAGGGATAGATACCTTAGTATTTGAAGCCAGTAGTAGTTCCCTATGATAGGGTTAGCGAATATCTCTGTGTATACTTCGCCCCACCTGAGGAATACGAAGGAGAAGAGGTAGAAGGAAGGCAGAAACACGAATATAATCGACGCGACGACGATTATCGATTTAAGCAGGTACTCCAGCCTCCTAAGGCTCTTAAGGTAGCTCATACTACCACTCTATACTCCAGGATTCCTAACCTTCTCCCAGACCTTAAAGAGAGCCTCCAGAACCTCCCCACTAGGAGGCTTAAGAACCCTAACCTTAATCTCGTAGCTTACACCGTTATCCTCATTGAATATATCGCTTGATAGGGGAACCGCTGGATTAGCTGGCCTAAAGCCGTGCTTCTGAGCAAGCTCCTGAATCTCCGGCTGAAGTAGGAAGTAGAGGTACTGGGAGGCGGCGAATTTCTGCATTGACGTAACCCACTCTGCATCGAGGATGACGAATGGATGGTCGCTTAGCAGGGTGCCGAAGGTGGAGTATACAGCCTTTAGTCCATCACCCCACTTATTCCTAGCCTTCAAAGCGTTATCGATAACTATGTTCTCGTATACTCCGAAGAAGCTTATAGCATCGGGACCGTTGTCTACAGCCCACTTACCGAAGAAGCCCGTGCTCTTACCGTAGGCGACAGCCTTAGACTCAATAGTCCTAACTATCTCGATAACAGTCTCGTTCATTAAATCCTCCACTGTAAGCTGATCCGGCGTCTTACCCGCAGCTTCACAGAACTCCAGCAATACCGTCATTGTGCCGCCGTTGCTGAGCTGGGGGTCGGGATGACCCCACTTAAAGTCCACGTCACCTTCAGCGAGCCTATATAAGTCCATGAAGCAGGTGATGTTGTATTCATCTACCAGGCTCGACCATCCGGCTATAACTACCGGAGAGAGGACTAGAGGATACCATTCATTCGCTATCGTGTAGCCGTGTTCATCCATCCAGAGTTTATTAAGGTATGGTATCCATATGCTTGAAGCCGGACTCCAGATGGTGGGTTTAACACTTCCGTGGATGATGAGGTTCACGGATTCATGGGTGCCAGCTGGGATAAGGTTTACCTTAATATCGACGCCGAATTTCTCCTTAAACCACTTCTCGAAAAGCGGCGTAACCTCCTCAATCCAGCTCTGTTTCTCACTTGAGTAGAGGAAGGTTATCTCGATGTTCTTAACGACCTCGCCTCCACTACTTACGCTGGGCCTATACATGCTTGAAATAGCAGATGTTATAAGCATCCCCAGAATTATCCCCGTTATAAGCAGGAGGTATCCTCTCCTCGGTAGCAACCTCATCGGCTTCACCATTTCCTAACAACGAACTCCCTAATACAGTCACAAGTATCCTCGCATTTATCCGCCATCATCTCTATAGCATCAAGCAGGTGGAACGTCACTATGGCGAAAACCGGGGTAAGATTGCTACACTTATAGAGAAAAACTCTCCTAGCCTCCTGATAGAGGTCATCAACCTCCTCCTCAAGCCTCTCGACCCTATCCGCCAAATCGAGGGTGGCTATGGGATCCTTAAACATCATAAGAATGCTTTCATGAGTAGCCTTAGCGGTATCCAGAACCCTATTTAACATTTTCAAGGCGACCTGCCTAAGCTCCGGACAGACGCCGTCTGGAGGTATGAGAGTCATTAGTCTGGCGGCCTCCAGCGCCCAGTCAGCCACCCAATCAACCTGCCTAACGATCCTAGCAAGATAAGTCCTTATACCGGGATCCATCTCAGCCTCAGCCAGTAGATCAAGGATCTTCCTCCTAATACCGTCGGCCTCGCTCTCGATATTAGCTATCCTCTGAAACAATCCCTCATCTATCGTGTTTTCATCAGCCCATTTACTGGCGAACTTAACGAATTCACTTACAGTCTCAATAATGTGCTCCGAGTGTCTAACTATCTCCTCCCTAATCCTCTTCTGACGCCTAGCCGAAAACCAGCTTCCAACATCACTCATAAGCTATCGCCTTATCTAAACCTTCCCTAGGATACTTAAAAATGTATGCCCTATCTAAAGTCAAGAAGACACGGGATCCAATGCTAACAGAGGGAGCGGATAAGCGTGGAACCTTAACTAAAACATTACCTCCACCAGTCTCAACCATGTAGCGGTAGTATGAGCCTAGAAAATTAACCTCCTTAACGATGCCTGATATCGAGTTATCGGGTCTAGAGCCGCCAGCCCTAACAATCGACACGTGTTCAGGCCTAATCCCCAAAACAACCTTCTCGCCTATCCTAAAACCTATAGACGATTCAACCAAGACGTGTTCCTCGCCGAGGTTAACCTTAACCCTACCATCCATCGTTTCCTCAACCAATCCCTCTAGGAAGCTGGCTTCGCCGCCGATAAACTTAGCTATGAAAGGCGTCTTAGGCCTAGCATATATCTCGAATGGAGTCCCAACCTGCTCCACCCTACCCTTCCTCATAACAATTATTCTATCGGCAATGCTTAAAGCCTCCTCCTGGTTATGGGTAATATGTAGAGCCGTCAACTTAAGATCCTTGACGAGATGCCTAAGCTCGAACCTCAACGTCTTAGCTGCACGTGGATCAACCGAGCCCAAGGGTTCATCCAGCAACAGTATCCTAGCG
This sequence comes from Thermoprotei archaeon, assembly GCA_003649225.1. Classification (GTDB taxonomy): domain Archaea; phylum Thermoproteota; class Thermoprotei; order Thermofilales; family B9-G17; genus B9-G17. The sequence continues at coordinate 4,152 of QMRD01000042.1, forward strand.
CCAGCCGCAACAGCTCTAGCAATAGCCACCTTCTGTTGAGTACCACGGCTAAGCTCATGAGGCATAGCACTCCTCCTCAAGTGTAGAGACATAGACCTCAAGACCTCATTACCTATAAACTCAGCCCTATCGTATCCAAGCCCCCTCACAAGTGGACCGTAGGAGACGTTATCCCAAACATTCATATGTGGAAACAGGAGTATATCCTGCATAACAAGGCCGAGACCTCTCTCGCTGATAGGAACGTTATTTACAAGCCTACCGCCTATATAGACCTCGCCCTCATCCGGCTCAATAATCCCAGAGATAACCTTAATTAAGCTGCTCTTACCGCTTCCACTAGGACCTATAATACAGACGTACTCGCCGTCAAATACCTTCACCGAAACCTTATATAGGGCGACTATACGCTCCTCATATATCTTAGTAACGTTCCTAACCTCGATATCAGGCATATTACTCCACCGCAATAGCCTTCATTAAGCCTTCCCTCGGATACGGATAGATAAGCCCATACCTCGGGGGAAGGTGAACATAAACGTAATCGTCAACCTTAACATCGGGGGCAACGCTAGTCCAGACATTAACGTGCATCTCAACACCATTAACGTCGACCAAAAACCTTGTAACTATACCTATAAACTCCCTCTCCACAACCCTACCCCTAAAAACGTTCAAGTCGGTAGGAGGCGGATCAACCGATAAAACAATGTCCTCAGGCCTATAGGCCACCACGACGTGCCAGAACCTAACAGGCCTAGTATATACGTGGATAACCCCCAGCTTATCAGTCTCTATAACCCCTAGGCCAAGCCTAATACCACGCAGAATACCCTCAATAAAGTTAACTTCACTGAGAAAGTTGGCGACGAAGAGGTTAGCTGGATTCATGTAAACCTCCCTCGGGGAGCCGATCTGCTGAACAACACCCTTCCTCAGAACCATCATCCTATCAGCAATACTCATAGCCTCCTCAACATTATGGGTAACATGGAGAACAGTTAAGTCCAGCTCCCTACAGAGGTTCTTTAACTCATACCTAAGCTCAATATTAAGAAGAATATCAAGAGCACTTAAGGGTTCATCGAGAAGAAGAAGCTTAGAACCAGCAGCCAGAGCCCTAGCCAAGGCAATCCTCTGCTGCTGACCACCGCTAAGCTCATGGGGATACGAATCCCTCCTATGATACAACCCAACGAGCTTAAGAGCATCAGCAACCTTCTCCTCAGGCAACCCCTTCATCCCAGCCCCATACGCAACATTATCCCAAACAGTCATATGGGGGAAGAGAGCATAGCCCTGAGGCATATAGCTGACATTCCTAACCTCAGGAGGAAAATCAGTGACGTCAACACCATCGATAATAACACGACCCTTATCGGGTCTAATGAGGCCAGAAATAACTTTAAGCAGGGTAGTCTTGCCAGCACCAGTAGGGCCGAGAATACAGAAGTACTCCCCATCACCAACCCTAAAGCTAACATTCCTCAAAGCCCTAATACTACCGTACGACTTAGACACTGAATCAACAACCAGCTCAGGCATCAAAAACCAAATACAAAACAAAAATATAAAGATGTTGCACAACATTAAAACCTATATCTAAAACGCCTAAAAAGGAGCGGAGGAATAGAAACAGAGAAAACAGAAACAGGAAATAGGGGATTAGATAAAACATAGGCTAGAAAATCAATCCTAAAAAGAAGAATCAAAACATGATGCAAAGCATCAAGGGAAATAAGGAAAGTCAAGGGATATATGGAATACAGGCAGGCATAGGACAAAACCCTGAAAACATCCCCGTATTCAACATACCTCCTGGAGAGCGAGAGAAAATACCTGTGAAGAAGAATAAGTGAAGTATAGAGAATCGTAGCTAAAACGACAGCAACCGAAACAAAATACCTACCCAGAAAACCATAAAGGGGATTATGTTCACAAAAGCCGAAATAGGAAAGCTCATACCAAGTACATACGACACTAAACTCATTGAGAAATATGCCTAAAATCGATAGCCCAATAATTTTCTTCAACTTCCTATTCGTACGCCCTCACCTGTTTTTCACGAGTGTTCTATAGTGCATGCACGAAGCTTCGAGTTAGACTTTCTTCATTATATGGAATTTTCCATCCTTATTAGTACTTATTGTAGCTGTAATTCGCTCATATATTTTATCGGGCTGATGACTGTAACGCGTCCATATCTACAATGTCTTCCATTATCTTCTATATATCTTAATTCTTCTTGTATGTTTTTCCAGTTCTTTCTCCAGTACTTCTACTCCTATTCCCGGCTTTTTGGGTACGTCTATTGTTCCATCGTTGTTTAGCATGAATTCCGGCTCAACTATATCTTTCTCCCAGTACCTGTTGCTTGCCGATATGTCGCTTGGATAGATTACTCCAGGTAGCGATGCTAGGGCTACATTATGTGCTCTTCCTATCCCTGTTTCAAGCATGCCTCCTATCCATACACCTAGTCCATGCTGCATCCAGAACTTCTGAATTTCTATCGACGTGGTGTGTCCGCCCACTCTTGCGGGCTTAATGTTTACTACTCTA
>QMRD01000043.1 GCA_003649225.1 Thermoprotei archaeon
GGCATATGCCATAGGGATGCTCGGAATCTCTGATGCGGCTATCAGTATCGACGAGATTATTACTATCTTACGGTAAGGCTTGCCATACCGGATGGATTGTCTAATTAACCATCTTATACCTTCCTTCATAATCACCTTCAAGCCTCCAAGAGATCTCTTTCTCTTATTATATAACTTATAATATGTATTATATTTTTTATATTATGGTTTTAGGAAAAGGTGCTATTATGAGGAGGATGATATTAGCTAGGAGTGTTATGGGCTTTTATTTAAGCACACCGTTGGCTATTAAGTGGATTAATGGAAAGTTAAAAGTATTCTCCTCTCTCAGAGATAGGGGGAATCTGAGATAATTAACTAATGGATTAGTACAGATCAGATAAGGTAATTACTGTTGATTGTGAAGAATCAAGAGATCCCATATTAAAGGCTTTGAGTCTCGTTCTTAGTATACGGGATGAGGCTAAAGGCGTGGTTTTAGTTTCCAGAACCTGTATTTGCTGTGAGTAAGGAAATACACGATACTAATATAGGAGTCTCAGATAGAAAGTATATAATTAGAGTAAATGCACCTGATAGGGGGATTTATCGGTTTGAAGGCATTTTTACACCATCACTTATTAGACTATGCAAAGACACTAGCTTGCAAAGGAAAGTATGGATACTATGTTAAGAAGCTCAAGAGCCCTAGTATTGCCCTAGACCCTAGATGGTATATTGAAGGACTTCAGCATAGTAAGGGAAGTTAAGTCTACCGATGAAGCCTCTTAATACCATAAAGTTCTCTAATTCTTTCCTCAATATCATCCATTGTTATCTTTGAATAAATGTCAATCATTTGTCTAGTCTTCCAACCAAACCACTCCATCATTTCAAGTTCTGTAAATTTCCTAGACTTGTACAATTCAGTTGCTCTTAAGTGGCGTAAATTATGAGGGTGTAAGAGGTCTGGGTTTAGTCCTAGTCTTCTAACTAATCTCCTAAGATACATAGTTAATGCTGATGGTTTAATTGGATTTCCAGTATAAAGACTGTAGAATAACCAATCTTTAGGATTCTTAGAACTGATGTTGTAATAACCAGTCCCTAAGAATGTGAGCATATTTAATAATGAAAATGCTTCTTGGCTCAGACTTTGAAAATCTAATAGTAATCTTATAACCAACATCCCAATCCTTAACATCACCATACTTTAGATTTAAAGCCTCACATCTCCTTAAACCATCCTCATATAAGATGCTATGATTTACTTATAGAGTTGTTTAGCATTTTGAATTAGTAATTTAACATCTTTAGGTGATGGTAGTTGGGGCAAATTTTATCTTCTTCTTTGAAAACTTAACTTGTATTGCCATTTCATAAAACTTTGAATAGTATTCAATATTAGCCTTTGCCAAATTTCTAATAGCTCTAATATACTCCCTCCTATTATTAACACTACCCTTTGTTGATATGAAGCCGATAATAGCACTTAATGTAATTTCATTTAAACCCTTACCTAAACCTTGTAGTAGTTAGAGAGAGAATTCAAAAGTGTGATGCTATAATAGCTATCGCAATGCCTAGACATCTAGATGCCTTGACTGGGCTCTGGAGAACATTAGAGTGGCTTTATAGCAAGACAGGAATAGCATATGGTCTTAATAAGCCCATGCTCATATTGAAGGATAAAGGGGTCTCCTTAGGAGGCTTACCGTCTACTTAACTACTTACAAATATTTCCCTTCACAGAATTTGACCCTTACAATTTAGAGGAGCTTAAAGTTAAACTAGCTGCTGTAATGCCTTCCTTTAGGGATGGATAGAAACTAGAAGGAGAGAGGAGTTCTTTGAGATAATAGGTAGACTGATAGTAGGACTAGCAGTCCTAGGATTAATAGCATTACCAGGAATTATAGGATCGGTCTTAGGTAGTTCAAAGAAATAGCTATAGAAGAATAGCATAGCGTCTACTTCTCTTTAAGGACACTCAGTACACCAAACAACAAAAAACATTTATATACATGTATATACATGTAATACTAGGTGAAGTAGAATGTCGTCCACGTTCAGCATAAGGTTGCCTAAGGAACTGCTGAAGAGGATGAGAGAGCGGAAGGATGTTAATTGGGCTGAAATCCTTAGAGAAGCTATTCGTAGAACTCTCAACGAGCCTATCTTACCTATAACTATCGAGAATCTTATATGTTCACTCCGTGACTCTAATAAATGGGAGATGCTGTTATGCCTCTACTTGAAGGCTGAGCTTCTCAGCCCACACTACATAGTAAGGAACCTAGAGATACTGTACCCTGGTATGGCTACCGAGATACGTGATCGCCTCGGCTCTACGCTGAGAGAGCAGGGGATAGACCCTAACTTAAGTGGTAACTTTGAGGGAAAATTTCTTCGAGATTTAGTCAAGGAAGGGCTGCTGATGTATGGAGTCTATGACAAGTTTGAGAGAGAAGTGAGGGATAAGTTAAATAAAGAGAGTTGGGATGTTAACAAGGCAGCATGGCTACTATCCCAGTACTTTATTGAGGATCCATACAGGGAATACGAGTCTGCCTTATGGATCGAACCTCACAGCTTTATACGCACACTTGGGATAATGCTCGGCAGAGAGAATGTAACGGACATTATTAACAAGTTAGTGAAGATCGGGCTAGTATTCTGGGACTACTATAGCAGTAAGGCGTACTCCCACGAGATGATCAGATGTGCTGACTACGCCCGTTCCATATTCATAGAACTTTCCACTAATAAGAACTATCTAAATTACTCAACTGACTTGCTGAGAGACGAGAACTTCCTAGCATTCTTAAAGTGGCTTAGCGGAGAATATGACATCGACTTCAGGGCGGTGATAGAATACGAGGAAGAGAAAGCTAAGGAGGAGTTCAAGGGTTCTAAACCCTTCGATGAAATTCTAAAAGAGCTGGTCAGGAGGGGTATAGTGTTGATTGGCTACTGGCCGCATAGGCGTAGGGTAGGGAAGAGATCCTCTATGCCCCCCCACTGGGTATACAAGCTAACGCCGATCGCTAAGAGGGAAATATTGCCGCGTCTCTTAATCGAGGCTCTCTCCAAACTGCACTTGTAAAAGGGACTCGTGTATGCCGAAGAAGCGGATTATGATAAGAGTTCGAGGAGAGGCGTACGAGGCGCTTATGGAACTTAGCAAAATGCATAGTCTTAGTCCTCAAGAATTTGTTACACAACTTTTAGTTAGTTATCGAAAAAGCGTACGTGATGACATGCTCTGTCCTAAAGAATTCTTCAAAGACGCTGTGATTTACGCCATTGAGCTACCATTCTGTTTCCCCTACGAGTGTGAGGTATTCGAGTTTGAGTTGGGGGATAAGCGTAAGGCGAAGATGTATGTGGAACGGGTTCCTAAACGGTATGTACGCAATAGACTCCCCTTCAAGACTTTAGTAACTATAGTTATTGAGATAAGTGAATCTGAAAAAGAGACAATAATGCAGGATAAGGTAAAGGTTAGGAAAATCGGAGAAGAATTCGCAAGCATAGCATTTAAGCTACTTAAAAGTTTTATAATAGGATTTAGGAGGGTCACAGCTACTTACTACAATATAGGCGTCATAGAGCCTCCCGCTAACCTAGAGGAGTTTAAAAAACGAGTTGAAGTAAGCATAGTTGCAGAGGGAAAGATTATAGACTTGTTCAGGATTATGCCAGTTAAAGTAGGTTCATTTATTGTTGTTAAAAAGCCTTTGAAAAGAGACAAGCATAGTAAAATCTTAAATCGTGTGATGAGGGAGTTATCTGGTACATTCTCAGATCCTCTAGTAGCTCCACAAGATTATTTTGACGTAGCAGTAATCTCTTATTACGAGGAGAAATGGAATCTTGCAGTGTTACAGAGCGTTATAGCGATGGAGGCAGCTCTTTCAATCATAGTATTTAATGTTTTTAGAGATTACTTTATGGAGAGATATGGGAATAAAGATAGATTGAGAAGCAAGTACAAAGATGCGCAGGGGCTGACCAGAAAATTAGGTAAATTCCTATTTCCTCTTCTTACAGACTTGGGTCTTGATGCAGTCGCTGAGGAGCTAAGAAAGATCATGAGAAATATCGCTGAGCTCTATGATTTACGGAGTTCTATAGTGCATGAAGGCTTAACAAGCGATGAAGAAAGCGCCAGGAAGAGCATTGCTATAGCTCAGAAATTTTTGACTATAATAGAGCAAATAGTTAAATAGCAAAAGACCAAAGTGGCGATTTAGGAATACTGAGAGTTATGATTTTTCAAAATCTTATATTCTTAAGGGTAATTTACATTAACAGTAAAATTTGTTTATATCCTCCTCCTTATCATAAAGAACTAGCTCACCTTTCTCGAGCAACTCTTCTACATTTTCATCACTCAGCAAACAACATAATCCATCTTCAAGGACTTTCTTTAATTTAACAATGTTAAGCTTCAAGACTTCCACCTAGCTCTAGATTATATTTACGAGTGATAGACTAAACAAATAGCAATTACTCTATTAATATGTTTCACTTTTTATTTGAGTTTAGCGAGCAGTATGATTAGGCTATATATTTCTCATCATTATATAGTATGTGTCAGGTTCTTACAGCAAGCTTACCAAACTCCTAAACCTTAGAAATATAACCAAAAGTTATATATACCACCAAAAGTTACATATCCTCCCTCTTGATAATAATATATGATGATTGTAGATGAACTACACTATCATTTGATAGTGTGGGGATGCTGGACGACAAAGAAATGGAGGGATGAGGGCAACCCCAATCCAATGCTACAGAGGATTAAGCGTATACTAGTGTGAGAGGGGAGAGGTAGCCCACCCTAAGAAACCGAAAAATATTTACGTTTTTTACCCTCCACTATTCCCCTTCACGATGAAATTTGAGGAAGATGGGGAGGTGGAGGGTCAGAACATTGCCAAAATACTAGTATCTTAATCCGGGGTCGGATAAAATTCTACCGAACCTACCGAATCTACCGATACTACCGAGCCTACCGATACACGGCTAACCCGACACCCGGATCAACTAGGGTTTAGGGCTACCCCCTGCCCCCAATCCCGGGATCGAGGGGCAAATGCTACGCTACGTCAACCCGGGTTGACGACCATACAATGATATTATAGTGATAGTTGGGGGTTGGTGGTTGGGTTCGGGATAAGCGTTATAGTGGGTTTGATGAATGCTTCACACCCTCCACAATGATATGAGGGAGATGGGTGTGAGGCATGAAAACCAAATTTTATTATAGGATATTGACGATAAAGTTTGGGGAGAAGGAGAGGAAAGAGATTCAGAATTTCATTGAGGAATGGAGGAAAAGGGTTTTCCTCTATCTTAGTGGAAAAAGCAGTATGAAGGATAACTATATTTACTATTATGTTGATTCAGGTGTCGCAGAGATAAAGGAGGAATTAAAGAAGCATGGTAGGTTTAAAAGGGTTTGGCCTATATTAAACACAGCATTTTACCTCAACAGGAAAATAATTCATGGCAGTGGATGTGCGCCAGTAAGGATTGATACTGATAAGGGGATATTGAAATTTAGATGGCTAAACTTGGTTGTTAAGATTCCTAAAAGTACTGTGAAAAAGATAGAGAATGTTTTAAGCAAAGGGGTGGTTAAATGCATAGGGCAATTGATATTGAAGGATGGCGTTATTTTTAAGCTAATATTCTTCAAGCCATTTCAAAGAAAGCTGTTGAAACCTCCCTTCGAGATAATTGCAGTCGATATAAACAGTAGGCATGGAGTTAAGATATTAAATATATGCGTAGATTTTCAATCAATCAAACTGATTTATCAGAAAAGGTTGAAGCCACCGAATCACTCCAACATTTGGAGAGAAATAAGAAAGCGGCAAAAGCTATACAGCATAACTTTCAATAAAATTTATGCCAAAGAGATAAAGCAACTTGGAAGGAGGAGGAAAGGACTCAATAAAAATTTCATAAACAACGTAATCCATATTTTAAGGAAACTAGTAAGAAAAAATGATCTCCCAAAAGTTATTCTAGTAGACCCAATAGACTATAAAAGTCTCCAGGGTAAAAGGTTGCAAGGTACATTACTATCAATAATTGATAAAATAAGAAATCTGGCCGGGTTCGAAGACACACTATATGTAGAGTACCATGGCACAAGCGGTAGAAGATGTACACTATGCAATAGAGCTATGAAGAGAATTGAAAACAATTCTCCAGCAAGAATATATAGGTGTGAGAGATGCAGGATCACTATAGAGAGAGATGTAAATGCATGCTGGAGAATGATCCTAAAATTCCTACATAAAACTCCGCTAAAATTCCCAGTCTATAGCAAAATAGAGCAATTATACCGTTTCCATGAGCCCTAAAGGCGTTCGTGGACGCCCAGCCCCCGGGCAACCCCGAAAAATGACGAAACACGATGAAGATGATCCCGAACCCACCCCGGGTAATGACAAAGGAAGAGAGGAACAAAGGGGCATGGTCTCAATAATTATATGAATGTATAGCATTAATATATATTAGGTATTGAGTAATGAATATTAATCTTAAAAATATCATTGAAGTCCATGAAGAGAAAACTGTTGAGAAGATTAGGAGAATAATTTTATATTTTACATCTATAGAAAATTTTGCTGAAACAATTATAAATTTTAGATTAAAACCAGATATAAGTGTAGA
>QMRD01000044.1 GCA_003649225.1 Thermoprotei archaeon
GGAGGTATAAGTGGCGATAAATTCTCTGAATAACCTATCTTAACGTGCGCCTCAACGGTGCCTCCCCTCCTAGCCAGCCCCTTAGTCTCGCCTATAACGACGTTCAATCCGGAGTTGAGTGCAGCCCTACCCAGAACCGAGGAGGCAAAGATGACGCCCTGACCTCCAACACCTATTATCAAAACATTATAGCTACCCATAGACAACTCATTCACCCCTCTTAGGAGCTATAGCGTCAGCAGGACATACCTGTGCACAAACACCACATCCGACACATTTATCCTCATTAATCGAAACCTTCCTCCTTTCCTCGTTAAACTCCAGTGCTGGACAGCCTAAGCTAACTATACAGTATCTACATCCGGTACACCTATCCCAATTAACTATATAGGGCGTAGGCTTAACCCCCTTCCTCCTCCACTCCCTAGCCTCCTGGATAATACATGGTCTCCTAAAAACTAGAACAGCTGGCTTACCCTCCGACCTAATATATTCTATAGCCTTAACAACCTCGTCAACGGAAGCCTTAACATCATAAGGATCAACCGTTCTAACATAATCCACGCCAATAGCCTTAGCTAGCTCCTCGGGATAAAACCTCCTAGCAGGCTCACGCATAGCGTTTACTCCAGTTGATGGATTAGGTTGAAGCCCCGTCATAGCAGTCCACCTATTATCGAAAACAGCCACCAGTATCTTGGAGCCATTATATACGGCGTTAACTAGCGCTGGAAGCCCGGCGTGGAAGAACGTTGAATCGCCTATAACAGCTATAACTACGTCATCGACACGGCTCTTAGAGAAGCCGTGGGCCATAGCAATACTAGCACCCATACAGATACATGTATCTATAGCCTCAAGAGGCGGATGAACGCCCTGATTATAGCAGCCTCTATCGCCCGTAACTATAGCCTTCAAACCAAGGGATTTAACGGCCTGCTTAATGGAGTAGTAGGATGCCCTATGGGGACATCCGGGGCAGAGGTAGGGTATCCTCCTAATAACTAGATCACTTAAATTATTTACGGGAGCACCGCCGTTACTTAGGGCAAACATCTCAACTTCCCTATAGCAGCCAGTGATTCTAGCTATAGCCCTAGCAACAATTCCTGTATTAAGCTCCCCCTCAAAGGGTATGTGTCCACTGTACTTGCCGAAGATCCTAACCCTAGCTCCTACATCGTATGCAATAGATTTAACCTCATTCTCTAGAAATGGATCAACTTCCTCAAGCACTAGTACCCTGCTGTGATCCGAGAGAAACTTTGAGATAAGCTCCCTCGGTGGAGGTAGATGCCATGCAAGCTTCAGGAAAGAAACTTTATCCCTTAAACCAAGCATTTCAACTGCTTCCCAGGCATAGGCGAATGAGAGGCCTACAGCTATTACTCCCAGCTCGGCGTTATCGCTATAAATAACCTTATTGAGGGGAAACTCCTCAGCAATCTTAACAGCATCATAGTAAAACTTCCTATTTAACAGCGGAAGTCTTCTTCTAACTTTAGAAGCAATCATAACATATCTTTCCTTATCAGGCTTAAAGAATCCCTTAAACGTACCGCCCGGAACATCTCCAAGCTCAACAACGCCCCTGCTATGACATATCCTGAGGGTAGCGCGAACAACAACTGGAAGCTCAAGTCTTCTGGAGACATCTGCAGCCAGCTTAACGATATCCTTAGCCTCCTGAATAGTTGAAGGCTCAACCATAGGACTTTTAGCAACTCTAGCCAGAAACCTAGTATCCTGAGCATTCTGTGAAGCGTAGGGATGAACATCATCACCAGTAACTATCAGTAGAGGAGCATTAACACCCGTCTCTGAGGCGACGATCCATGGATCCATTATCCAGTTTAAACCCAGATGCTTACATACGAAAGCCGAGCCAACGCCAGCTAGAGAGGAGGCGTACGCAACTTCAAACCCCACCTTCTCGTTAACGCTCCACTCAACGTAGAGTCCGTATTGCCTAGCAATTGATGCAAGCTCGTCAACTATCTCCGACGCGGGCGTACCGGGGTATCCAGTTATAAACTTAATGCCGGATTCGAGGATACCTCTAGCAATGGCTTCATCGCCCGTTAGAAGTACCCTTTCGCCCTTACTGCCGGCTATGTTTGACAAAATATCACCAAATATATGTGTAATTGTAATCATATAGGATCATTTAGATACTTAAGCTTTACGCCGAAAATCGATGAATTTTTCGACAATCGACGAAATACTTATAGCTGTTACAAAAATATGTTAAAATTACATAATAATATCAGGCAAACTTTATATTTTTATGCATATTAAACATTATGTGGGAGCATGGCGTTGAAGGGTTACTTATCGTTCCTTATAATTGCTATTCTATTCTTTGCCGTCGGCTTTGGAGCTGGATACTTCTACATGGTAAACGAGTATAATAAACTTAACTCCGAATACCTAGAGCTGAAGGAAGAATATAACAGACTGCTTACGGGCAACTTCACCGAGCTACAGGAAGCCTACAATGAGCTTCTCCAGAACTATACTCAGCTCAAGTCTATCATCGAGGAAAAGAAGATCAAAGCAGCATGGATCTACGTAGGGCCTATAGGAGACTACGGATGGACCCATGCACACGATGTAGGGAGAAGGATATGTGAAGCAACTTTCCCATGGCTTGAAACAGCGTATGCCGAATCAGTTTCGGAGGCGGATGTTGAAAGGTATATTGATATGTTTATAAGCGAGGGATATAATGTTATCTTTACTACAAGCTTCGGATTTATGACCGCAACGATAGAGGCTGGCGAAAAACACCCGGATGTAATATTTTTCCACTGTTCGGGATACATGAGGAGACCTAACGTTGGAACATACTTCGCAGAGTTCTACCAGCTATACTACCTAAACGGACTAATGGCTGGCGCGCTCACTAAAACAGGTAAAATAGGATATATTGCAGCCCATCCAATACCCGAGGTTATTAGGCACATTAATGCCTTTACTCTCGGCGTAAGGGAGGTTAATCCTAATGCTACAGTTTATGTGCGATGGCTATTTAAATGGTATGATCCGGCGGGAGCTAGAGCTGCCGCAGAGGCTTTAATTAATGAGGGGTGTGACGTATTAGCTTTCACCGAGGATTCGCCGACCGTAGTGGAGGTTGGTGAGGAGTATACAAATAAGGGCAAGCCAGTATATACCTTCGCACACTATAGCCCAATGTATCAGTACGGGAAGAACTCATGTGTAAGCGGGCAGCTTGTCCACTGGGAGGTAATATACTTGGATATTTTATCCAAGATCTACACGGGGATCTACAATAGCACTAACCTTGAAAACGTCGACTACTGGTGGATGCTTAGAGAGGGCGCTGTCGAGCTTGGATGCGACTATGGAATGCCTATTAACCCCAAGTTTGTACCAATACTTAAATCGAAGTTCGTGATCGATCCGATACTCGGTAATGTCAGCGTATACGACCTGGTATTTATCAGGTTAAGGCAGATGAGCGAGGATACCGTAGTCTTCGATCCATTTACGGGGCCTATATACGATCAAGACGGCAAATTAAAGATACCTCCGGGTGTAAGAGCATCGCATGATGATCTTTGGAACATGATGTGGTTCGTTCAGGGAGTAGTGGGGCAAATACCCGGATAACCTCCGGTGTCTCCATGCCTCTAGTTAAGCTTAAAAATATCACAAAATTTTTTCCACCCAATATTCTAGCTAACGATCATATCAACTTAGAGGTTAATGTAGGCGAGATACACGCTATTCTAGGTGAGAACGGGGCTGGAAAATCAACGTTGATGAAGATTCTCTATGGTATGCTTCAGCCGGATGAGGGCGAAATATATATTGATGGCAGGAAGGTGACGTTTAGGTCGCCGAGGGACGCTATGAAATACGGTATTAGAATGGTTCATCAGCATTTTATGCTTATAGAAAACCACACTGTTGCCGAGAACATAGCGTTAGGAATGCGGACAAGTATAGTAAATCCACTTAAGGAGGTAAAAAGGAGAATTAGGGAGGTATCGGATAGCTATGGGCTCAAGGTCGATCCAGACGACTATATTTGGCAGCTTTCAGCTGGCGAAAAGCAGAGGGTTGAGATACTTAGGGCATTAATTGATGACGTAAGGATACTTATACTGGATGAGCCCACATCAATTCTAACGCCTAATGAAGTTGAGAAGCTGTTCGAAGTACTGAGGAGGATAAGGGATTCAGGAAAAACCATACTTTTCGTAACCCACAAGCTTAAGGAGGTATTTCAGATAAGCGATAGAGTCACAGTGCTTAGAAAAGGTAGAGTTATAGTAACTAAGGAGACGTCAGAGACCTGCGAGGAAGAGTTAGCTAGGCTTATGATAGGGGAAATAGCTGTCAATGGGATAAACTCCAATAAATCCAACTATTCCGGCAATGGAGTTGTGCTGGAGGTAGAGGATCTACACGTGTTAAATGATAAAGGAGTTACTGCAGTTAAGGGAGTTAATTTTAAGGTTAGATCCGGTGAAATAGTAGGTATCGCCGGGGTAGCTGGTAATGGACAGCGTGAATTAGTTGAGGCAATAGTAGGTTTGAGAAGGGCTGTAAGGGGGAGGATTAGGATATTGAATAGAGACGTAACTAAAGCAAGCGTACTCGATCGTCTAAAGCTTGGCCTAGCACATATACCTGAAGATAGAATTGGCGCTGGAGTAGTGCCTAGATTAAGTATAGTCGATAACATTCTGCTAACTAGGTACTTCGAGAAGACATTTACCTTAAATAGTATTATCATTAACTACGGAAAGATTAGGGAAGCTACTCGGGAAGTAATTAGTAGATTTAACGTGAAGGCTTCAGATATATCTATGCCAGCATCCACTCTTTCAGGCGGAAATATACAGAAGTTGATAGTGGGGAGAGAATTATCTAAAAACCCAAAAATTATTGTAGCTGTACATCCAACATACGGACTCGATATAGCGGCTTCAAGCTATATCAGGAGAATGATAATAGATGCGGGAAACAAGGGTGCAGGCGTACTGCTTGTTTCCGAGGATTTAGATGAACTCATCGAGATATGCGATAGAATAATGGTTATGTTTGAGGGTAGGATAGTTGGGGAGTTCTCTAGGGAATCTTTTGAACCACATACAATAGGCCTACTTATGGCTGGCATAGGAGGTGGTTAAAATAAGAATCTATGTTAGGAGGCGCGTAAGGACAAGCTTAAAGGTGAAGATCGTATCTGCATCCTTATCGACGTTAGCTGCAGTTGTAGCGATAGTACTAATGTTTCATGTTCTCGGGGTAGATCCACTGTATGCATTTAACAGGATATATATGGCATCGCTTGGAAGCTACTACGGTATATCGGAAACAATCACAAAATCAATACCTCTACTTCTCTGCGGCGTTGGCCTAGCAGTAGCCTACAAAGCTAAGGTCTGGAACATAGGAGCTGAAGGCCAGCTTCTAATGGGCGCAATTGTCTCGGGTGGATTAGCGCTATTCACTCCACTACCTCCTCAGCTAGCTATTCCAATAATATTCCTAGGTGGATTCATTGGTGGAGCATTGTGGGCACTTATACCTGCAGTACTTAAAGCTAAGTTTCAGGTAAATGAGGTTATAACGACTCTTATGATGAATTATATCGCCGAGAGAATCCTGCTATATCTAGTCTACGGCCCGTGGAGAGGCAAGGAGGTTTGGGGATTTCCGTTTACATCGAGAATACCATCATATGCTAGGCTACCAGTAGTACCTGGAACAAGGATACATTATCCAACCTTAATAATAGGTCTCGTATCAGCAGTCCTATTATTCTTCATGCTCAGCAGAACGACTATAGGCTTTAAAGTAAGGGTTATCGGCGAAAGTATCAGAGCTTCGAACTACGCTGGAATAGAATACTCTAAAATAGTCATCCTAGTAATGATTATAAGTGGCGGGCTCGCCGGGTTAGCTGGAGCAGGCGAAGTTGCTGGAATACAACACATGCTTAGAAAGGGTATCTCACCTGGATACGGATTCACGGCAATAATTGTTGCATGGCTTGGAAACCTCAATCCGCTTCTAGTAATAGCATCATCACTTCTCATAGCATCTATCCTAGTCGGAGGGGATGCAATACAGATCTCAATAGGCTTATCGAGTGCTTTCATAAACCTATTCAATGGAACCATCCTAATCTTCCTGCTTCTAAACTACTTCCTCTCAGAATACGAGATAATCGTTAGGAGGTGAACGAATGGACGTTATCGTAGCTTTCCTAAGGACAATGATTAGGGCTGGCACACCCCTACTGCTAGCTACCCTCGGGGAAATATACACGGAGAGATCGGGAATTATAAATCTCGGCCTTGAGGGTATGATGATTGTAGGGGCATCCGTAGCATATGTAGTTGCATATCATACAGGCAATCCAATATTAGGTATTCTAACGGCAATATGTATTAGTGGAGCAATGGCTTTGATTCATGCATTTCTATCTATAACCCTTAGGTCAAACCAGATAATTAGCGGTTTAGCTTTAACGATGATAGGAGTAGGGCTAAGCAGCTACATAGGCAGGGACTACGTAGGTAAAGTTGGAGTAAAACTGCCTGAAATACCCATCTACCCACTATCAGCCATACCCTATATAGGCGAAATA
>QMRD01000045.1 GCA_003649225.1 Thermoprotei archaeon
ACCTAATACTTATATCCCTTTAAATCCTTATTATTTTTGAGGATAAATGACGCGTATAATTAAGATGTTTCTCGAGGATAACGTGTTGTCGGTTTTAATAGATTTAGTTGCCCTGGATGAAACCTTTGGAGAACGCTCACGTGAGGTTTTGGATAAAATTATGTCTAGAGTGGAGGCCATCCTTCTAGCTCATGGAGGCAGAAACCTACAGACCGAGGAGGGTTTAACATATGTTAAGGTTAAATGCAAAATTAATCCGAGGAGCTACGGCTACGTTGAGAGGAGCCTTATATCCCTAGAGGATGAAGTTAGGAGGAAGCTGGGGCTGGTTGAACACCTTGTTGCAGTATTTAGGAGTACCTCCAAGCTATCTCCATATCTCACGAGCTTCTACGAGGTTTCCCCTATGCCTCCTAGGAGCCCGGAGGGCTATAGAGTTACTTCACGGATAGCCAGAATCCTATCGAGGGAGAGGAGAGTTATCTGGGGCGAGTACGGCCTCGGAGTCCTAGGCTATCTCGTTAAGCCGGGAGTTTCTATTGAGGATAGCTTTAAGGTATACGTTGGAGATAGGGAGTACACCTTAAATAAGCTGCGCGATAGGCGTCTCAACTTTAACCTTAGAGGCGATAGGGAGTTCTTCAAAAAGATCGTTGATAGAGGTATTAGAAGGAAGTTTCGTGAGCTAGGGTTTAGGGTTCGCGGATACGTAGTGGTCTACGGCCAGCCCATATACTCATATGAGTATGTGGATGTTTGGCCAGCATGTGAGTTCCAGACTATAATTGATTCGGATGGCACGCTATCCCTCGCCTTATCGCCGAGACATATCATCGAGTCGATGAGGAGCGTAATGGAGGACTACGAGAGCTTAGAGGAGCTGGTTAAAAGGAGGCGGGAGCTGGTGGGATGCAGTGTTAGAAGTACCGTTGATGGACAAGTATACAGGATAGTTTCGGTGCTCGATAAGAAGGCGAGGGATTCATTTGAGGAGCTCAACGGCTCAAGTCTATGCGAGTTCTATAGGGACTACAATATCGACCCAATGGAGCCAGCTATAATTATCGAGAGGTATGGTTTCAGGCTCCTCCACGCTCCCTCGCTTCTAAGGAGGATATATAGTCCAGCTGAACTGGCAAGTTTAGGCGTAGCTAGGGAGGTTATGAGAGCCATAAAGCTCAACCTGCTAAGGTGGAGCGATACCTCACGCAACATTGTTAGAATGTTATCTCCCATAGAGATAGATGGAATCGAGATAAGGTTCTCCGATCAGCCTGAGGTTCTCGAGGTGGCGTAGCATCTACAGGGAGTTCTGTGATTGGGGCTACATCCTCGCTCCACGTGATGGGAAGATTATAGCTAAGGGACAGGTTGAAGCGGGCAGATTTAAGCCCAAGGATAGGATAGTTCTCTCGGGCTCCGGCTCAATAAATGTCGATGCTGTGGCGAATATCGTCGGTGCGGGAGGCTCAATTTTGGTTGAGAAGGGATCTATACAGCTAGACTACTTCAACTCTATGTTCTCACGTAACCTGCTGGCTCAGCTCGCGTCTGTGGAGAATTCTGAGGTTAGGAGCAGAGTTGCCTCCTCTATATTGGAGGCTGCTGCATATAATAAGATTAGGGTTCTGGAGATACTGGAGGTTCCCGAGGACGTTAGGAGCAGGGTTGTCGGGGAGATTAAGGGGCTTATATCGATGCTTAAAGGAACAGTTCTAAGCAGATTAATGGGCGTTGAAGCTAGAATAACCAAGCTCTACTTCGAGGCTCTAAGATACGTAATTCCCGTGGAGTATGGTTTTAAGGCTAGAACGCGTAGACCCCCTAAGGACTACTTTAGCGCTGCACTAAGCTATGGGAACATGCTCCTCTACAGACACGTACTTAAGGAAATACTTAGGTTCGGCCTGGATCCTAGGCTAAGCTACCTCCATACGCCCTATAGGCATAGGCCATCGCTAGCGCTCGATATAGCCGAGGAGTTTAGGCAGGCCGTGGTTGATCTAGCAGTTATTCCGCTCTACACGTCGAGGTCTATGAGCATTAAGGGGGACTTCCAGGTTTTCGGCTCATCAATATACCTCAATAAACGTGGAAACTTTAAGGTTAGGAGGAGCTTCCAACACAGGATGAACCTTAAAGTTGAGGGGAGGAGCCTCGCCGACGCAATAAGAGGCCAGATTAGGAAGCTGCTGGAGTTCATCCACGGCGATAGGAGCGAATATACTCCGTTTAGAATTCAATAGTATCTATTATAATGATATTTTCATAGCACCTCCTACATGGAAATATTATATCGACCCTCCCAGCCCCCTCCGCAACGATTCTCCTAATATCCTTAATCATCCTCTCGGCGTTTTTCTCGTCCAGCTCTACCTCATAAACGCTATATTCCCTAAAAACGCCGCCGTAGTCCTTAAGCTTATTCCTCAACCTATCTCTAAGTCTATCGTATCCGACCGGAATATCGAAGACGACTATTATCTTCAATAAACCGCCTCCTTAAACGGTATAAAGCCTCCAGCCGGATTCATCAGATAGGATGCAAGCCCCTTCGCAGCGGCCTTAATATGTTTAAATAGAGGCATCCTCCTACCATCAGTATCCTCAACGTTCCTCTCAACGATATTCCTAAGATACTTCAGGAGAAGCCTCCTCCCCTCATAGCTACCTAAGTCGATGGATGAAAGGATGTCGGAACCAACTTCAACGAGGCAACGCCAGACAGTCGATGGCTCAAATACTAGAAGGAAATCCCTTGTAAGCGATCTCCTATTTACGAAGCCTATGTGTGGGGTTAAGCCAGCCCTAACCACGGCGTCCAGACATTCTGCTTCAATAAAATAGCTGAGATACTGGATAACTGACTCGATTAGGCTAAGTTTTACTCCAAGATATCTTGATAAAAGCTTAAGCGCATTAACCCTAACTTCCTCCAGCTCCCCCTCGGCCCTGAATGGAAGGTTAAGTCTCGAGAAAAAGGCGCAGAGGTTATGGTTGAATGCCTCCCTAATGCATGAAGCTATCTCCTCAGCTCTCGAGGTAGAGTACTGGGTTAATATCAGCTCAACGTGCTTCCTTTGAAGCATCCCCGTAAACCACGCTATCCTATCCTTAAATACCAGAGCTATGGTTACGTTATCCTCTGAAGCCAGCGATAGAGCCGATGTACTTATCCTCCTACATCCATCCAATACTAGGAGGTAGGCAGTTAAGGAGGCTATCTCACGTCTACGATCTCCAGCCTCAACTACGAAGCGCCTACTCCTACGGCCTAAATTAAAGCCATTGTACGCTATCCAGTAGCTCCTCCTCAACCAATCCCCTTGATCATAGTATATAGTTTCCTTATCCACGGCCTAGGCTCAACCCTACCCTCCCTAATAATGATCACGCCCCGCTCCTCAAGCTCTTTAATTCTCTCGTACCCTATAATATCCTTTAAATCGGCCAGTGATATGTGTGGGAAAATCCTATCTATGAGGGAGAGGAATTCCTCCTTTACAGTTATCGGCAGCAGGGGGAGTGCCACAACCTCCCTGAAGGACTCATGTATATAATATACCTTATCCGCTCCCATAACCATTGAGATAATGGTGGCGAATGAGGTTTCAGGCTTAAAGCCAGCAGTAGCATTAACGTAGACCCTGTATCCAGCATTCTTCTTACTCTTAACGACCCCAGCAATTTTATCTATTAAATTGGATAAAGCCTCATCGAAGAGCGAGGCGCCGAGCCCGAAGCCCCTAACCCTAACGGGCTCATTAACGTAGTACCCCCTAGACTTAAGGTGTTCATAAACTATCCTTCCACATAGATATCCGGTGCCGGTATCAGTGGTATATAGCCCTATCTCAATATCCTCAATCCTCGATGGACCGTAGAGGTCGGTGAACCTGTAGAATGCGTTAAGCTCAGCACTAGCACTATAGGGATCAGAGTTCACATACTCCAGAAGCCTATCGAAAACCTTGGAACCCCTATGGGCGGAAGCCTCAGCCTTCTTCTGATCATCATGGTCGGGTGGAAGCCTACCCCACGAGCTTATTTTAAGCTCCTCAGCCTCATCCTTAAAAGTCCTTGCAAAGTTTAGGAGGATTGCAGTTCCAACCGTAACCACGTGAAATACCTTCATAGATACCACAAAAATATAACAGCATAACGAGTATATAAAATGATGCTACGTGGATACAGTCGCCTAGCAGCCTCAGGCATAAATAGAATGGTTAGAGTAACGGATGTCACGTTATACCTCTTCTGTCCGCGGAAACTCTACCTAGTGGGCTTCCTAGGGATAAGAGGCAGGCCGACTAGGGAGAGCATTATGGGTAAATTGGCCCACTACGCATACCTAAGGGCAAGCATCCTAAAGATAACCGAGGATAGGGTGGAGGAGGAGAGCGTGAATATAGCTAGAGAGGCAGTCGAGAAGAAGCTTACGGAGGGGCTAAGCGATACGGAGGTCAAGGAGATAGTTGTAAAAACCTTAAGGTTTAGGGCTGAAAACCCGATTACGGGTGGGGTTGAGGTCGAGAAGTACGTTGAATCGGTAAGGCTGGGGTTAAACGGACAGATAGACCTAATGGAGGAACATACGCCAGTGGAGGTAAAGTACAAGTCCAGAGCTGAATACAGGGATCTAATACAGCTAACACTCTACACACTACTACTCGAGGACGTCTACGGGTGGGATATAGATTACGGCTACATCGATCTACTTAAGGCTTCAAGAAGGTTAAGAATTGAAGTAAATAATAGGCTTAGAGGTGATGCGCTTAAGCTTAGGGATAAAGTACAGGAGACAATACTAATGGGGACGTATCCGCCAGCTAGGGATAAGTGTAGGGGATGCGACCTAAAGATAGAGTGTAGATCCCTCTTCCACTAGAGGAACCAGAGCCTAGAATAATACTCCTCCGACGGCGATACACCCAACCTAAGGAAGCTACATATCCTATGGGCATACAAAGTCGTTATTGGAAGCCTAGTTGAAGCAAACGCTGAAGCCCAGTGTAGCTCGCTCAACCAGTACACATCCCTGGCAATATCATACATACTAACCTCCCAGTTAGATGCCTCAGCCAGCTCAACAACAACCGGCCTAACCAATCCAGACACGTCAATATAAGGGTGCTCCGGGAAGCCTGAGGTAACCACAAGATACCTATATTTATCAAGCACATAGAACGTACCTTTCTCCGGATTAGTAACTCTTCTCCCAACCCTCCTGGTAACCCTAGGCACAGCCCTCTTCTTAACCTCAACAAAAACCCAGTTAGATGCAACGCCCTCATCAACAGCCGAGTCCATAACATCCCTAACCGCTTCAAGCTCAACATCAAAGGTAGAGCCATCCCTATGAACAACTATTAAATTAACCCTACCAGCATGCCTATGAATAACGTCGAGAGCGAGCGTAAGCACATTCCTAATCGAATAGATAACCTCAACCCCGGGATTAAACTCGAAGCGCCAGTCGAAGAATATGCCCCCATCAAACACGAAGACTGTTACAACAACGTTGTTACCGACAGTATCCAAGCCAATATACGCATCACCTAAAAGCCTATCCCCCAAAACCCAAGGTATTCCCCCAGCCTTACAGTAGATAGACAGAGCTAAATTAAAGAGAACATAGGATTTACCCGCAAGCCTTCTAATAGTAGAGTATGTAACCATTTGACTAGGAATCCCACGTAGAGCTAAATTCTGCTTAACGGGAACATAGGGGTCTTCCTCAAAACCCGGATAGTTTTCATCGGGAACAGCTACGATAGCTACATCAACATCCTCAATTGAATCGATGACATCAGCGTACCTATCATATGATTCAAAGAAGTACTCAACGTCCCCAACCCTACAGCCAAACCATCCAGTAAGACCTCCAAAACCCCTAACACCATAGATAAGGTTATCCATGAGGACACGAGAGTAGCTATACATTCCACGAGGACAGATAAAACAGAGCCTAACAGCATCAGGACCGGAGAAAGGACCGAAGCCGAGTTTAAACCCCTCATAGGGGAAAATAGAGGTACCACTCCCAAACCTTAAAACAGGCCTAGAGAAGACGCCTCCCCTAACCATAAGATAATAAAGCTAACCAAATATATAAAGCCTAAGACACCGCTTAATCGATACAACGATGTATCCTATAAGCTGCCTCTAGGAAAGAGGGGACCCCCAGACACAAGCTTCAACACGTATTTAAAGTACTCCCTAAAGTGATCCGCCAAATAACTCCTCTCAGAGGACTTAAGCTCAGCAAGCTGTTCCTCTATAAACACATCATCGTCATCGGGCTCCATTCTGAAATACTTCGTAAGAAACTTGGCAGTAACCAGTATGTAGAAGTCGCCGAGACTTAAAATAGCGTAGGCTGGCGGAATACCCGAACCATAAATCCTCACATGATACTTCCACGCCTCAAGAGCCTCCTGAGCCATCGGATACACATCACCACTCTCATACCCACACCTCGGACAAACAACTCCCTCCCTAAACACAGCGTAGCGAGTACCACAAGACGGACACCTATAATTATACGAAGAATGATACGTCACTATAATCCCTCAGACTACTAAACCAACACCCATATATAA
>QMRD01000046.1 GCA_003649225.1 Thermoprotei archaeon
GTTTTAAATCTTTGGGCATCATCTGCCATATAAATATTGTTGAAAAGAACGTATATGTCCCTACAATTGGGGATGTATCTCTTACATATATCTGCCAGCGTATGTAGGTCGTTTTCAGTATACTTATACCTATAATTAACCTCCCTTGGACCTATACCATGAAGTCTAAAGTAACATACGTCATGATAATATACGGTTTCATGTTTAAATGGATCAACTACATGTATCAAGTCTAGTCTTCTACATATATCCTTAATGAGGTTGGGGTCTTTATGCCAGTCGCCCCTCGGCTCCCAGCCTATCACTATATTCCCTCGATTTATGGTAGTTAAGAATTTCTCCATATTTAACACATTTTCCTCAGTGGCTCTAAATGACGGTGGAGTCTGAATTATACATATCCTTGCATCTAAGGCTTTACATATCTCTAGGGTCTTCTCCCATGCCTCAATATTTTCATCTGTCGGTCTTAAGAAGCCGTATTTATCACGCTTTTTCGGCTCAATTTTCAATCCAGCCTTCCTCCAGGTCGGAGATGAAGGTGGATGAGTTATTACTTGCCAGGCTTTTAGAGTAAATTCGAAGTCTTCAGGAGCTTGATTGCGCATTTTAATGGCAGTCTCTTTTCTAGGTAGCTTGTAAAACGTATTCTGGAGCTCTATAAGCTTAAATACTTCAAAGTATTTCTTTCTTCCACCTCTCACAGACCATCCACAAGTGCCAACCTTAATCATCAAAATCTAAATTCCGCAAGCAAATTTAAAGCTAATCTTCAACATGTTTTTATCGACAATCATCGAATGAAGAATAATATTTTGACGTTTTTTGCATAGAAAATGTTTTTATAGTTCTAAAAACACTACTAAAACGTGGTAACATGCCCTTATCAGATGGAGAAAGGGCTTTACTCCTAAAACATGCATATTATGTAGCTAAGAACATTGTAAAAAGAACAAAATCTAAGAAAATATCCATTAAGCTAAGGACATTACTGAGATATGCCTACGTATCGTATGTGAGAAATACTTTCGACATTAGTACGATTAGAGGGCTTGTTCCTAGAATTAGACCGCCCTCCAGGTTCACAAGCCAATACGTGTATAGGGATATTGAAGATATGTTAAGGAGGAATTTTAAAGTAATGGTAGAAAGGAGGAGGCAACATACGTACGTTATCTTTTATAAAGAATAACTTTACTTCTGCTTTTTTACACCTCTTCTAACCTTTACCGCTATACCTCTTTTAAAGCTCAGCATTTCTTGTGCTGCCAATACAGCTCTTCCAATAGCTAAAAGTCTATCCTCTTCATCCACCACCAGTACTTCCTCGCCAGCACGTATTTCTGGATCGACATTCACCACGTGTTTAGCAAATACATTTCTACCCTCCGCAATTATATCAGCCACATCCTTCCTTACAATAACTCTTCTACAAGGAAATGGTAGAAGCTTATGGAGAATTTTAGCTCCTTCTATGTTCAATACTATAAAACCATCGCTAGCTCTAACGCTTGCTATTAGCTTATCGTTTAGATATATGTAGCGTATCCTACCAGTATTCTTAGACTTTATGTACGTCACCCTACCCTGTTTCAAAAGCTTATCCCCTAAATTTCCTCCATACTGGTAGTTTAGCGTGCATCTAATTCTTTCCAGCTCCTCCATGCTCCATCACTAATGTCCTCCTCGTTAGTCTAAGAGAACAAAAATAAAAGAGAATATCAGCTAATAAAGATTAGTGATAATATATGCTATGTGAACTTTGTGGAAGGGAAATTAGGGGGAAAGCTTATAGGGCACGATTTAACTCCAGTATCCTCATAATATGTAGCTACTGTGCTAGCAAACATCGCAACAGTGTTATAGGGGAGTATGTGACTAATGTTCCTAGATACACGGTCAAGCCGAAGAGGTCGAAATTTTTCCTCGACAAAAGTGAAATGTACGAGATCGTTGAGGACTGCGGTGAGAGAGTACGGGAGGCAAGGGAATCTCTCGGACTAACGAGGGAGCTATTGGCTCAAATGGTGGGCGAAAAAGTATCTACAATTAGAAGAATAGAGGAGGGATCCCTAGTTCCCGACTTAAATCTAGCAAGAAAGCTAGAGAAAGCGCTTAAAATAGTTTTAGTAGAAGAATCTACCTCTTACATTCCGAGCGAATATAAATTTAGCACAAATAGGGATTTAACTCTAGGTGATATTGTAGAGTTTAAAAGGAAAAAGAAATAAGTCGATGTAGGGTGTAGATAGTAAATGCGAGTGTTACTGGTACAGAGGCGTCTTAGGGACGAAAGATCGTATTTAGATGAGCTTAGGGAGCTAGCTAGAGTAGCCGGTTATGATCCGGTACTGGAAATTGAGCAAATAAGAAAACCGGATGCAAAGTATCATATTGGCTCCGGTAAAGTACGTGAAATAGCTAGAATAATAAAGGATCTAAATATTGAGAAGGTGATTTTTTACAATGAATTAAAGCCGTCACAGGTACATAATCTTATGAAGGCATGGAAGGTTGAGGTAATAGATAGATTTCAGCTTATATTGGAAATTTTCAGCAAGCGAGCGGGTACCAAGGAGGCAAAGCTACAAATAGAGCTAGCGAAGTTGAGGAGAGATCTATCCTTCATACGGGAACAGATAAGTTTAATGAAACGAGGAGAATATCCTGGTTTTCTATCTGGAGGAGGCTACAAGGTTGATGCTTTCTACGACTATGTTAACAGGAGGATAGCAAAAATAGAAAAGGAGCTTAGAGAAATTAGAAGGAAAAAGCATATTTTAAGGAAAAAACGGACGTCATGCGGATTTCCAACGGCAGTTTTAACTGGATATACGGGAGCTGGTAAAACGACGATTTTCAATCGTATGACTGGATATGAAGGATATATTGATGGGAGGCCCTTTGCTACCTTGTCAACTAAGATAAAGAGGATAAATATCTTAGGTAGGAAAATACTTCTTGCCGATACTATCGGATTTATAGAGAACCTGCCATCTCTTTTAGTCGAAGCCTTCTACACCACTCTTGAGGAAATAGTTTATGCTGACCTAGTAATTCTAGTAATGGATGCAAGCGTAAAGAAGGCGGAGTTTGAAAGGAAGTTTAACGCAAGCGTAAATATCCTTGAAAATCTAGGAGTTTCACTAGGTGATGTACTATACGTATTGAATAAGATAGATCTAGTGGATAGCGATAAATTAGCTCTCCTTCAGGATATCATTAGGGATAGAATCGGTAAGGTTGAAACAGTAGCCATCTCTGCTTTAAAAGGTATTGGATTTGCGGCATTTGAGAGAAAAATTCTATCGATGTTAAGAAACTACCTGAGAGTTACTTTAAAACTTCCAGCGGATAATGATGGTATTGATTTCTTATTCAAAAGAATATATCCTTTAGCATATGTTGATTTTCTAGGCTTTAATGAGGGTACTGTTAATTTAATTATCGAAGGAACTAGGGATTCAATCCGTAGAATCTTGTGCGAGATAGAGAATAGAGGGGGAGTAGTTGAAGCTATATCCAGAGGTTGTGGTATTGAGGCTAGGGCATAGGGTAGGAAGAGATAAAAGGATAAGCACGCATGTGGGGCTTGTAGCTAGAGCCTTCGGAGCGAGAGCAATAATCTATTTTGGAGAAATAGAGCGGAGTGTAGTCGAGTCCATAAGGAACGTCGTATCCAACTGGGGAGGAAGATTTGAGGTCTACGTTGAAACGAACTGGAGAAAGAAAATTTTAGAATTAAAAAACAATGGATGGAGAATAGTTCATTTAACGATGTATGGGATAAATATTGCGGAAAGAGGGCTAATAGAGGAATTGAGAGGCTGTGAAAAATTAGCTGTAGTTGTGGGAGCAGAGAAAGTTCCTGCAGAGTTATATAGTATTGCAGACTATAATGTTGCCATTGGAAACCAGCCACATAGCGAAGTTGCCGCTTTAGCTGTCTTTTTAGATAGGTTATATGGAGGAAAAGAACTTTGTATCAGTTTTCCTAATTATAAATTGAAGATAATCCCCAGCGCTAGGGGAAAAATGGTTGTGAGGCATAACGATGAAGAATGAACAATTACTACTTATAATGGCTGAGAGAATACTGGGGGAAAAAGCTGCAAATATAGTTACTTTACTTTTAGAGAATGATGAATTGACAGATGAAGCAATATCGAGGGCTATTAAGCTTGATATAAACGAGACCAGAAGACTACTTCACAGGCTATTCGACCTAAATATCGTAAAGTATAGAAGGATAAGGGACGAGAAAATAGGATGGTACACTTACTTATGGAGGATAACTGACAGTTCCCCTGAAGCTATAATAGCGCTGAGAAAGAAGAGAGTTTTAGAAAAACTCAAAAGAAGGCTTGAATATGAGCTAGATGGACCCTACTACTATTGTGGAAAATGTAATACACGTTACACATTTGGAGAGGCGTCAAGCTATATGTTTATGTGTCCAAAATGTGATGAAGTACTAAGTCCCTACGATAACTCGAAGCTCGTAGAAAAGCTTGAAAAAATCATAAGGCAACTTGAGGAAACTCCCCCATAGAACAGTTAATGATAAGCAGTAGAGATGGTAAAGAAGCTTACATAGCTATAAATTTCAAATGTATATCCTACTAGGCTTATAGAAACTTAGTTTTGCCGGAGAGCAAAACATAGCATGAAGATAGCTCTTTCAGATGTTACTTAAAATATTCCGGGGTGTAATGTTTAACGTTAATGGGAATGAATCATCTGATAGATGGTTAAATAAAGCATGTTTATATAGCCTGAGGAGCGAAAGTTATGCTCTCACATCTTTTGTATTTTTTTAAGGTGGGGCTTACTCATTAAGGGCTGCGGCGGTTTTCCAGACTTTGTGTCGGACTTGGACATAGCTCCATCCAATCCTAGTAAAAATAGTGCCAGAGGAAATAGCACTAACAGACTACTGGTGAAGCATTAGATAAGGTACCGAATAATCCAATACACAACCTTATCACGATCAAGAGCCGTTAAGCAACGATTAAATATATTAATATCATAGTGTGTGTTTTCCTTAGGTGGAAGTTTGGTTAATGAGGTAATTCTCAGGGTTGTTGAAGCTAAGCAAGGTGATGTTTTTCTAAATATTAACGAGAAGCGGTGGGATAAATGATAGCATATTTAGTTGATAATATATTGGGAGTCTTCGCGCTTAACAGTAATGGAGATATCATAGATAAGGTGCTTTTCGAGGGTAGCGTTGACGAAATATCTCAAAAAATCTACATGCTTGAAAAAAGCGAAGTTATAAGTGAACTAAGGGATCTAATCGGAAAGCTTATAGAAGGGGGCGTCAGCGAACTAGTGTTAGAGGATGAGAAACTGGCAAGGAGGATCAAGAGAGAATTTGGAGTTAATGTAAAAATCGAATTGCCTAGCAAGCTAGCACAAAAATTCAGAAGGGAATTGCCAGAGTATCTATCTAAAGTAGGTATAGACTACGAGAATTACCTTGATAAACTATTCGAAATTTCACAGACATTAACAAAAATGAAGGTAAGAGAAGCTGCAGAGAGAAGAGATTTATTTATCGCCCAGTCAATATCAGCAATAGATGAAATAGATAGAACAATAAATCTCTTTGCATCAAGGCTTAGAGAATGGTATGGCCTTCACTTCCCTGAGCTCGGGGAACTAATACGAGAACATGAGCTATACGCTAAAGTTGTCGCAAATATAGGCTTAAGAGACAATATGAGGGCAGAACAACTAATCGCCTTAGGTCTAGATGAGAAAAAAGCTAGACGTATTGTTGATGTAGCTAAGAAGAGCATGGGAGCTAAAATGACGTCCTTTGACATAGAGTACATTCAGGCGTTCGCTTCCCAGCTTCTTAGACTATATGAACTAAGGAGAAAGCTTGAAGTATATGTAGACGAGGCCATGAAGGAAGTAGCGCCTAACATCAGAGGACTTGTGGGTCCACTTTTAGGAGCGAGGTTAATCGCATTAGCTGGCGGATTAAACAAGCTCGCAACTCTGCCTGCAAGTACAATACAAGTGTTAGGTGCTGAGAAAGCTTTATTTAGGGCATTGAGGACGGGAGGCAAACCGCCGAAGCACGGCGTAATATTCCAGTATCCAGCAATCTTCCGAGCACCCAGATGGCAGAGAGGTAAAATAGCTAGAGCTCTTGCAGCAAAACTGGCAATAGCTGCAAGAATAGATGTTTTTTCAGGCGAGTACAAGGCGGATGTACTTAAGGATGAAATCGAAAAAAGAATAAGGGAGATTAAGGAATTATATCCGAGGCCGCCTCCGAGAAAGACCGAGCCTGTTAGGAGGACAGGCAAGAAAAAGAAGAGGAGGAGGAGGAAAAGATGATAAAAAAGGTATATCCACATGAGAAGTTTGAGGGAGTCTTTTGGGCTGAATTCGAGGACGGAACTAGAAGACTAGCTACCATAAATCTAGCTCCAGGCAGAAGAGTATACGGCGAATTAATTTTCAAGTATGAGGGGAAGGAATATAGGATATGGGATCCCTATAGAAGCAAGCTTGCGGCAGCAATTTTAAAGGGCCTTGAAATAATGCCTATTAAGCA
>QMRD01000047.1 GCA_003649225.1 Thermoprotei archaeon
AGTATTTCAAGAGAATATTGAAAGATTGCTATTGCACTACACAAGCTCAAGGAGGAAATAGGCTAAGAGTATTTCAAGAGAATATTGAAAGTTCACGTACAACTAAATCGCCGTCCTCATCCACGTCTAACGTGAGTATTTCAAGAGAATATTGAAAGCGAAGGGGGCGTAATACACCGTATATCCAACAACGCGTTTAAGAGTATTTCAAGAGAATATTGAAAGCCACGAATACCTGTAGCGCCTGTTACGCGAGAAACACATGGAGTATTTCAAGAGAATATTGAAAGTAGTAGATATAAACATTTATCAAGTGTGCTAGAGGAGTTCGAGTATTTCAAGAGAATATTGAAAGTATTTTATACGGCTTTTGAAATGCTACTCGAGTATCTTATTGAGTATTTCAAGAGAATATTGAAAGTCTACGTAAACTTCCATCAAACTAGATGTTGAACGTATCTGGAGTATTTCAAGAGAATATTGAAAGTAGTATCCTGATGGGTCTCCACTATCATCATAATGTAGAGTATTTCAAGAGAATATTGAAAGTTTCTGCAGTGAAACATGCATGGTAGAGTTTTTAAAGAAAAGGAGTATTTCAAGAGAATATTGAAAGTTGATGCTATATTAGATATGTGGACATACGCTGTCCCCAGTGAGTATTTCAAGAGAATATTGAAAGACAGTAAGATACAGGCTCTCTTCACCTCCAGCGACTACCTCTGAGTATTTCAAGAGAATATTGAAAGCTATGAGGTCCCAGTCGTACTGTTTGGCAAAGGTGACACAGGAGTATTTCAAGAGAATATTGAAAGTGACATTAACTTATACGCGGCATTATTTTATTTTCGCACAGGAGTATTTCAAGAGAATATTGAAAGTTGTAGTATAAACAGCCCCCCTATTATATACGTTAGGAAAGAGTATTTCAAGAGAATATTGAAAGGAAGCTTGTATCATTGTTTGTCGTCAGCGTTATATTGTTGAGTATTTCAAGAGAATATTGAAAGAAAGTATTCTTATTCGTTATAATTTTGATGTGGTCGGAGTATTTCAAGAGAATATTGAAAGTTTAAGCTCCTCCAACTCCATACTCCCACCTGCAAGTGCACAACCGAGTATTTCAAGAGAATATTGAAAGCATGAAAACAGCCTTGTTTCATTCCCCCCTATTGTAGCGTTGAGTGTTTCAAGAGAATATTGAATTTTTCAAAATACGGCTATTATGAGTATAGTTAAGATATGGTATTCGATGTATGTATTAGAATTAATGTTGTTGTGGCTTGGGTACCTGGTATGTGGGTATCAATCTATCTATAAAATAAAGTGTAAAGATTGTTTATTCGGTATGGTATCAAATATTCTAGACAAATATTCTTATCAATTCCCATGGAATGTAATAATTGGGTATTGGCGAATGACTGAGGCAATTAATGAGGATATTTTTAGAGCCCTAGCTAATAAGCATAGAAGAACAATTGTAAAAGTATTGTTTGTTAGGGGACCCTGTAGCTATTCCGAGCTTATGAGGGAGAGCGGATTTATGATGGGTGAAAGTGGAAGATTTGCTTATCATCTTAATAGGTTATTGGATACTGGTTTGGTTAAGCAACTTAGAGATGGTAGGTATATGCTTACAAGGCTTGGAGATAAAGCCTATAGAATTCTTAAAGAGGAGGAGGAAAAAAGCAACTATGACATAATAAATGCCCTAGAGGGAATAACTAGGAGAATAGATGAGGATAGATTCTTCCTCGGCGGTCTATTGCTTATCCCTGCACTCTTCATACTTATTATCGGCGTCACTAACCTAGCACTTATAATAATGGGTATCCCATACAGGGTCGTAGTCGGTGGTCAAGTCTTCTACAAACATCCTAACCTACCGTTAACAATAATGTACTTAGCGGTGGGTATTCTTCTCCTTCCTCTATCCATAAGTATTCTTAGGTCCTCATCAAAGGAGCTTTCTATACTTGAACTCTTGATATATCAAAGATACCTATTTTTGTTCCTAGCTAGGACTCCTAAACTTAAAAAATATTTGATAGGCTACCTAATGGTAGCGGCCCTGTGCGCATTCATCATTTTCTCCCAGATTATTATTTAAACTATCTATAAGCTATTCTCAGCATGTTATAAAGTTTCATTAACCTTTTAAGTTGATCAGTAAAATTGTTTATATGGTAGGTGAATTAGAATATTATATATGATTGATGTTTGGGTTATTTTTATTAGTGTTTTCGGTGTTTTTATTGTTGGCTGATACTATGTTTTTGACTTATACAGTTTTTAGGTTTATATTAAATAAGGATGTTATTTTGCCTAGGTTTACTGGAGGTATTGTTCTTTCTCTTGTTTTGAATCTTATCTCTATAGTTGATGAGGAGCTTGCTCGTAAGCTTCATGAGTCTAAGGCTGTTAAGCCCTACTCTGTTTCTCCCTTTATGTCTGGGGGTAGGGTTATTTTTCCACCTAAAAGTAGCTTTACCCATTTGTATGCTGGTAGGATGTATTCTTTTAGGGCTTGTTTTATCGGTGGCTTGGCTAGGACTATATTGGAGGCTTTCTCTATTCTACCAGAGGGTAGCGTTAAACTGATGAACGCCGACATGTATATTTCAGAGGTTGAGGTTAAGAGCTTAAGTTTTAGGGAGATTAAGCCTGTTGAGGCTAGTGGTGAAGGCGACGTTAAAGTAGTTTTTCTTACGCCTACTAGGTTTGCTGTTAGGAGAAGTAAGCCTATGAGGAAGCCTAAGTTCTCCCTATTTCCGGCTCCCGAGAGGCTTTTCCACAGTATTGTTCATCACTGGAATAGTTTTGCTGGGGATAGAGTGTCGGAGCAGAAGTTCATTGACTGGGTTATAGATAACGTATACGAGGTCGACTACCACACTAGATCCTGTAGCGTTGATATAGGTAAGGGGAGGAAGGCCGTAGGCTTTACGGGATATGTAATCTATAGGATTGAGGGATCTAAGTCTAAGAGGGACTTCGCATTAAAGCTACTAAGGTACGCGGAGTACGTCAACGTAGGCAATGCAAAATCAATGGGACTGGGAGTGGTAAGGATAGAGAAGCCCGTAAAGTAATTGAAAGCCGAAATTTCTACTCCTTAAATTCACTTATGTAATTCCTTGGCATACCTACGTTAAAGGAGTAGAGTTTAATTATCTGAGGGATTCTTGAATGTCGGCTTAGTCTGTGGTCTGATGGTGTTAATTATCCTCTATCTATGACAAATGTACAGAAGATACGATTACTTTATTTCTTTTTCAATTTTATCTATTAGTTCTTGTGCTTTATTTTCCAATTCTTCCGCTTTTCTTCTCATGTCTGCTGCCTGCTTGAGGAGGCTCTCTATAATCTGGAACATTAAGATGGTTTTCCAACACGTCTTAAACCGGTTGGGATTATTATCTGTCTATACCTATTGAATGTATTCAGGATTATAGGGAAGATTCTCCTCTATACTCTCTGCATGTACATATATAGAGATTCTTTAGTTGCGTTTGGCGTGGAGCTGACGATAACGCTATGCTTTCGGAAAATCTCCATAAAAGACGATTTTTGGGCGTTCCTTCCTAAGCTCTGGAGGCGTTTCCACTGAGAACTCAGGCCATTCATTCTCCAGAATAGGGTTTATGCACCTTACATTTGGATGAATTTCATTAAGCCTTAGAGTTGAACTAGCGTCCCTGAGTTTCAGGCCATGAAGCTTCATATTATCCATATATTCCCTCAGCAGGAATATTATGAATCCTCCAGCGTTAGAGCCTCCACAAATAAATATTCCTTCATTAGCCGCTCTAACTTTTAAAATTTCGGCTGAACCGTCCCCAATGTTTACCTCAAGTCCTCTAACGTATTTTCCTGAATATCTATCTAGTATTGCAAGGTATTTACTGCAGGCTAAATATAGGTATTTCTTATCTAAAGCTATTGATGGAGTATACTCCTCAAGTAGCCTAGGATCGCCATTAGCTAGCATGCATCCCCACAGAAAGTTACCGTCAAGGCTGAAACAGGAGACACTAGGCGGCGTAGCACATACATATACTTGATCGCCGCTTAAACGTACGGCAGACGGATAGGTGAGCCATAATCCCTCCTTAGTCTCGGTGAAGTCAATACACCATCTAACGTTAAAGTCTTCATCGAGAAGCATGAGAATTGAATTATCGTAGTATAATCGGCTTCCAGCCACAACATATCCTCCTGAACAATATATAGAGTATAGGCGCAGAGGATTCCTCTCGCCTGAGGACTCTAGTGTAACAGCAAATCCAGTGATATTATCCATTGAGGCTTTAACAATTAGTCCGTCCTCATTACATGTAACGACGAAGTCCTCAGCACAGCAAATATCATTAATAACGTGATACTCACCGTCAAGCTCAAATGTAGCCCAACACCGCCTAAAAACTCCACTATAATCAAGGAAGCCTAGCAGAAAGCTGCCTGAAACAGCGATGACATCCCTTAACCCGCATAGCCTATTAAAGACGAAGCCATCAACCCTGGGAATAGGCGTAGATTTAAACCACACCAAATTATCATCAGCTAAACATCCAATGAAAGTGTTTGAGCTAGAACTGCCGCAAAAATAAAGACTGCCGCCGTAGGGAATAACATCATAAATCCAGTTTTCACCTTCCTCAATCAAACATAGCCAGCCAGACACATACTAAATAAAGGGAGGAAAACATATAAAAATAAAACAGGTGAAGCTGGCATCGATTTATTCACCTTAACCAAAGAAGGTATTCAGCAGCAAATATATGAAAATTAATGTGTATTAAAAGTAAGATAAACATATATTAGCTTCCTCGAGGCTTTATAGGGGGAAGAGATTTATTTCTTCTATCTCATTTTCATGTTAGTGATAGAATATTTGCCCCGTAGGGAAGGATGAAAATGTATACGATTAAAAGGAAGCGTTTTTTGAAGAATATAATTCTAGAAAGTATACTTCCTCCATACGAGGTCGATGAGGCCTATGAGGAGGAGCTTATTGGTGAATTCCAAAATGGTGTTGAGAGAACGTACTTTGACCACTTCATCAAGCTTGTTGGATTAAACGGTTTCATACTGGATTTAGCTTGCGGGGATGGTAGACATACACTCCGTCTTTCTGAAAAAATGCGTTACGTAACAGCGCTGGATCTATCCTCTAAGCAATTATATAAGGCCAGAATAAAGTGTCAACTTAAGGAAAATATATCGTTTATTAGGGGCTCTATGTTCAATCTTCCCTTTAGAGAAAAAATATTCGACGGTATCTGGCTCTCACAAGCCTTCGAGTATGTACCTCCAGACATGAGGGACAGATTCATTGAATACATTATAGGAATATTAAAGTCAGGAGGCATCCTGTTTATGAGCGTAGAAACCTGGCTGTATCCCAGTTTTCTCAAATCTATAAAGAATTTCATGAAAGACTTTATGCTTTATCTCTATTGGAAGTTTCTAAAACGTAAACCGCTTTTATGGGGCGAGTACCTGTATAAGCTAACAGTTAATGACGGATATACAATATATCACTATCACGTACATACGGACAAAAGAACTCTGCTCAAGCCAGTCAAAAAACATAAACTAAAAATACTTGATTTAGACCTCCACGATGGCTATATCTATATACTCTACAGGAAATATTATACTTAAGGTTTCATATTTGTCAAAAATATTCAAAATTAATAGAAAATAGAATTTATTATCTTATTGAATCTTTTCTACGAATTTCTCTTTATCTATTATATGTCTCTCATGTATTCCATGCGCTATTTTTGCTTGGTTGTACCATGCTTCTACCCAGAAGGTTAGCCGTTTTCCGTCTACCGATATTAGTTCCGCTTTAACCTCTACTTCTCCGCCTAATGGTGTTGGTTTGAAATGTTTTATGTCTACGTGTACTCCTACTGTTGTCTGTTTTTCCGGTAGATATTTACCTGCTAGTGTTCTGCATGTTTTCTCCATAAATGCTATTAATGATGGTGTTGATAGTACGGCTAGTTCTCCGCTTCCAACGTGTTTCGCTAGGTGTTCCTCCTTCACCTTAAATTTCTCAACATGAATTAAACCCTTCCTGAGCATACCAGCCCCCCTTACATATTTAAAATACTATAATCTTAATGATTATTTATGGGTAAGGTTCTCTATGTTCCCGCTAAGCTTAGGAAGCTTGATAAAAGATTTAGCCTTACGTTTAAGTTCAGGGAGGCTTTAGAGCTCTCACCTCTGAAGGATATGATTGAAGAGGGCAACATCGTTGCTATTAAGATCCATGTTGGCGACATGTCTGGTGGTGGCTTCAGGTATATTAGGCCTGCATTCGTCAGAATTCTAGTTGAATACGTTAGGAATTTGGGCGGTCTCCCCTTTATTACGGATACCTGGGGTTTGAAGCACGTCTACGTGGGTTTGAGGAATGGCTTTAACTACGCTACGCTGGGCTGTCCATTGATTCCCGCTAACGGTATTAAGGAGAACTTCTTCTATGAGGTTGAGATTACGAAATATTTC
>QMRD01000048.1 GCA_003649225.1 Thermoprotei archaeon
ATATCCAAGCTTCTCTAACTTACTTTTGATTTGCTTACGTACCTCAATATTAGCAAAAATGTTTTCCAGTATTATTTTGATATAACCGTTTACATTTGCTCTGACTCCCATGTTATAATGGTATTTAAGCCTATGTTTGAAATATAAAAGCACCTTTAGGACATCACCCTTATTTACTCTATGTCCCATGCTTCTAAACGTTTTAATTATCTTATTTGGTGGTATAAAGAGAGAATGCTCCTTTACAGCTAAGATAAGCGCTGATGCCGCTATCTTATAATAGTTTATCCCTCTTCCTCTCAAGCCCAGTGCCTTTAGATATAGTTGAAAAGCCCGCATTTTAACGTATTCTGGGATATTAAGTTTTCTACATACAATATCCAAGGCTTTAAATATCCTATAACACGACGCCTTTCCCTTATACATCCTTATCGCTATATTATACTTAACTAGCTTCTTCATGCGTATAATATTATGTAGTGATCCTTTCCATTGCTCCGCATTATTTCTCTCTATGAAGATGTTACTCCCCAAGCCAATTGAATAGCATTGAGGATCATGAGAAAAGTGTCTAGAAGTAATATCGTGAAAAGAAGGCTTAGCGTCAGAAAAACCATATACTAACCCACAGTTAGAACAAACATATTCGTTATCCTCGTTTAGAATTATTCTGCCGCCACATTCTTTACAGATAGCATAGACTGTTACTCCGTCAACCTCCATGATCCCACAAGAAAAGCCCCTTTAAGGTATTATATAAAATATGGAGACCAGAATAGTAAGGGGGAGGGGGAGGTAAAGCTAAAATTTCAAAAACCATGATTTTTCATATTAAAGTTATGTTATATTAAACACCATGATAGCAAGATAACTGTGTCAAAACGTACAACTAGGCAGAAACCAAGATTATTGAAACTGTGGCATTACTTATTTCTGTGGAAGATCAACGATTTTCAGATTTAAATACCTGAAGAACCTTCTTTAATTTAGATGACATGGTATTAGGATATAAGGACATAAGAGAAGTTATGCCTATTCTACTGAAACATTTAGTTGGCAAACAAAAATATAGGCATGTCATTCTAGGCGGGACATTTTCCGTAATTCATGATGGCCATAAGTTATTGTTAGATATGGCCTTAGCCCTCGCTTCAAAAATAACAATAGGTGTTACCAGCAACAGATACGTTAAAAGAACTAAGAAAACCCCTCGCGAGCTCGGATCTCGCCTTAATGCTATTAGGAAATACCTAAAACTGCCCGCCAAAAAGAATGTAAAAGTGATAATCATAGATGATAAATACGGACCGAGCGTTTCAGAAGTCTACTATGATCTGATTATTGCCAGTGAAGAGACCCTCCCAACGTGTTTAGAAATTAATGAATTAAGAAGAATTAAGCATTTGCCTCTACTGGACATAGCAATAATACCCATCATATTCTCCAGCGATAAAAAACCTTTTTCGGCAAGTAGAATATTAAAACGACTTAATAATGGAACTACTTAGAAACACTAACCTCGTCTATACTTCGTATTACTGCACCATATCCCTCTATTACTTTCATTACAATATTGAAATCGATGTTGGAGCCTTTAACAGTTACTTTAACAGTTTCAGTTTTAACATCGACCTCCGTAACCGACGTTGTAACTTCGTTTATACCATCGACAGATCCCAAGGCTTTTGAGAACTCTATTATATCGACTTCCCTAGGTTTTAATACATCAATTACCATTCTCTGGATGTATACATTATGTCTAACATCATGCTTCTTACTATAAGATGCTATGAACATTCCAAAACACACCCGCCTATATTTTTCCTATTATACTACTAAATAGGGAAACAATTATACCCGAAATTAGCATAATTACACCGTATTTTAAAGAGTTTTCCCGAGAAATTTTCCCCAAATATACTCCAAGCAACATTAGTATTGTAAGTACTATT
This sequence comes from Thermoprotei archaeon, assembly GCA_003649225.1. Taxonomy (GTDB): domain Archaea; phylum Thermoproteota; class Thermoprotei; order Thermofilales; family B9-G17; genus B9-G17. The sequence continues at coordinate 1,953 of QMRD01000048.1, forward strand.
ACTATCGAACCAATATAGGAGGATAGCATATCAATGAAGCCAAAAATAGCAAGGATGAACGGTATGGATGAAACTAGAGATACAAGTGCAGGGGATCCTCCGTCAACTACTGCTGATAGAAACGTGGCAAACAACGATGCCTTATATATGATTGAACCATTAAGATTTGTTAACATGGCTCTTTCTAACTCTTTAACTCTTTTAACTCTTTCAGCCCTCTCAGTTATAAAGGCGCCTACAAATCCTGAAACGCCCATAGCTAGACTAGCACTTATGCTCACGCTTAAAATTAAGCGGGGATCCTTTATTCCAACAGAAAATGAACCGATTACAACACCTAACATTGTCATTGCTCCATCGAAGGCATTCATGACAAAATATCTTCTAGCTACTTCACTTACCTCGGATATTTTCACGTATAGTCTTATTCTATCAAGAAAACCCGGAGTAGGGATTTCATCTTTTGATTTTATCTCTTCCACTCTCCCTCTCACCTATAGAAAACAGGAGCATATTCAGTAATATCTAATAAGTACCAATACTTATTTAAGCTTTATTAAATGGGAGGAAGAGTAGCCCGGCGGGGATTCGAACCCCGGTCGGTGGGTTTCCTCCCTCTTGGTCCAAAGCCCACCATGCTTGACCGCTACACCACCGGGCTCTGAAATATTAACCGAGAAAATCGATATATACTTTTCTTTATTTCTCTGATTTTTGCTTATCTGCACCTACATACCATGTTAGGAAAGAAAAACCTGTAACATAGATACAGAAGAAGAGTTATATTCTAATTCATCATGAATTTTATGCCGAGGGATATAGATGGCTGACGTAATCTCAGAACTAACAAATATAGGGAAAATAATAAACCCATATTTAGCATATTATTTGAAAAAAGATGCATCAGATGAGTTCTTAGACGTAATACTACATCAGGTTAATACTGGCGGAAAACGTATAAGGCCTGCTTTGACACTATTATGCTGTGAGATAGCTGGTGGAAAGCTTGAAAAAGCGATACCAGCAGCTGTTGCTGTAGAGTTAATACATAATTACTCGTTAATAATCGATGACATAATAGATAGGGGAGAAATTAGGAGAGGAAAACCTACAACAAGAAAACTTTATGGAGACACGATGGCTCTTCTGGCCGGATTACATTACAGGGAAGCTGTAATTAATGCAGTAAATGACTGTATGAATAGCTTAAAAATTCACGAAATTTTATCGAAAGCAATAAAGGAGTTAATTGATGGTGAAAGACTAGACGTTCTCTTTGAGCAAGCTGGACGATACAATGAATACATAATTAAACATAGAAGAAAATATGTGAGTTTAAGCGAATACTTAGACATGATATCAAAGAAAACTGCCGCATTAATTAAAGCCTCATGTATCGTGGGAGGGCTTGTAGCAAACGCTCCTCAAGAAGTAATATTTGCCCTAGAGAAATTCGGAGAAAACATAGGCCTAGCATTTCAGATAATCGATGATCTTCTAGATATATTTGGAGAAAGCAAAGTATTCGGAAAACAAATAGGAAAAGACATTATTGAACATAAACTTGGAAATATAATCGTAATCTTAGCTCTCGAAGAACTCGAAGGTAATGATAAAGAGAAACTCCTGGAAATATTAAGGAAAGAAAAGATAAAGGATGAGGACCTTAAAACTGCAATGGCGTTAATAAGGAAAACCAATGCTAAGGATAAGGCTCTTCGTATGGCTAGAGAATACGCTTTTCAAGCAGTAAAAGCCTTAGAAAAACTGCCCCAATGTAATGCTAAAGAAAAACTCATAAAATTGGCTAACTTCATTATTGAGAGACAATTCTAATATAAAAGTGAAAAAATGAAAAGTTTAATAATCACTAAACTAGGTGGCTCAGCAATAACAAATAAACATATTCCCTTTTTTGCTAAAAAAGACGTGTTGAAAAATGTCGCCAGAGATATATCCATATTAATGGAACAGTATAAATTCATAATAGTTCATGGCGGAGGCTCCTACGGGCACTTCATAGTTAAGAAAAACAAATTAAAGAAAAAGGGGTATGCCAATCCCTTAGTCATTTCGGAAATAAACCAAGCCATGCTCACATTATCTAACATAATCTCTGCCACATTTTTAGAGAAAGGAATCCCACTATTCACTCTACATACGCCAAGCATTCTATCACTAGAAGGAAAGAAATTGAAAATGCATTTACGCCCTATAGAATACGCGTTAAATAGTAATTTAATGCCCATGCTTTCAGGTAACATAGTCTTAGATAAGGAGAAAAACAGGTATGCAATAATTTCTGGTGATGTAATAATGAAACTTCTAGCTAAAATATTAAAACCGAAATTAGCAATATTTGGACTAAATGTAGATGGCTTAATCGATCCTAAGAGCGGGAAAGTCATAAGACAAATTAAATGGCAGGAAACGCTTAAATTTACTAACCTAATAATGAAGACCCAGGCGCCAGATATTACTGGCGGTATGAAATTTAAGCTTCTTCAGGCTGCAAAAATAGCACAATTAGGTATTGAAGTTAGAATCGGAAACATAACTAAAGAGAGAGGATTATATAACCTGGTTGCTGGAAAAGGTATTTTTACAAAGATAACATAATAATATACACAATTACAATAATTAACTATAAGGTATATTAGATTCCGTATGAAAAAAATCATTGGCCCGTGGCCTAGTGGATAGGGCGGCGTACAAAACGTCCGTAAGCCTTCGGAGGAAGAGGAAAGCCGTAGGTCGTGGGTTCGAATCCCACCGGGCCCATATACTGATGAAAGGTGAAATTATGTACAATGTTGTAGATCTCTTTGCCGGATGTGGCGGGTTTTCTAGAGGATTTAGGGAGGCGGGGTTTAATATTGCGCTAGCTATTGAGAATATGCCCATTGTTGCTAAGTCCTTTAAAGAAAACTTTCCTGAATCGATAGTACTTGTTAAGGACATTAAGCTAGTTAAGAGCGAAGAGATAGAATCCTATGTTAAAAAAGTTGATGTGGTTATTGGAGGTCCTCCATGTGAGCCTTTTACGGGAACAAACCCTAGGAGATTGAAGGATCCCTTAGATAGGCTATATGCCGATCCGATAGGAATGCTTGTTTTAGAGTTCATAAGGCTTGTGGGCGATCTTCAACCTAGAGTTTTTGTCATGGAGAATGTACCAGGCATACTTGAAGGATATCTTAAGTTGGCACTAAGAAAGGAATTTGAAAGAATAGGATATAAAGATATACATTTCAATGTGTTGAGAGCCGAGGATTACGGCGTCCCCTCTCACAGAACTAGGGTATTTATATCTAATGTTAGGATTAAACCCCCAAAAGCGGATCATAGGATAACGGTCATTGAAGCTATAGGCGATTTGCCTGAGCCAGATGAACCTCACAACATACCTAATCATGATCCAATCTATTTGCCTCCCAAGAAAATTAAAAGAATAGCCAAATTAAAATGGGGCGAAGGACTAATTAAGTACTTAGGTGCGGGAGGAAAAGTATATACAAACTATATAAGATTACATCCCTATAAGTTGGCTCCTACGGTAATGGGGTCATCAAGATTTATACACCCATTTTATAACCGCCTATTGACAGCTAGAGAAAATGCTAGGTTAATGAGTTTTCCGGACGATCATATCTTTTTAGGTAGCAGGGATCAACAATTTAACCAAGTGGGAGAAGCTGTACCTGTGCTCTTAGCTAAGAGCATTGCCCAGGAGATAATTAAATATCTAGCGAGATAATTAAATATCTAAATCAACAGATAGGGGAGTACATGGTTCCAGAGAAAGTTATAGTAGTGCTACATAACGTATATTCTCCATATAGGGTTGTCGAGACTAGCAAGATAGTTTATAGTATGGGGTTTAAAGTATTAGTAGTATCAAAGGCTCTCGGTGCAGCTGCTCAAATAGGCGTTCCTGAGGCCCAGAAAATAGCTCTTAAGAAAAACAGATGCTTCATGTATCTACCCGATCTACCTGATGTAGTGGAGCTCTTCCCTTCTAAAAATGTATTGCTCTTCTCTAGCAAAGAAAGCGCTATTGAAGAAACAACATTTAGCGAACTTTTTCTGCCATTGTTAGACGGGGAAAGAATAATATTAGTGTTCAGCGGCATAGATACAGGCTTTACTAAAAGAGAGTTAAATATTGGAAAACCAATATACATAAGAAATTTACCGGAAATTAGTAGTCTTGGATTAATAGCTATTACTCTACATGAACTACGGAAGTTCCTAGAAAAAGAGAATTACGGGTAGAATTATCTGAATATCTCATAACCGAAAAGTATATGAGTTCATCAACAATATTATTGTCCGGCCGTAGTCTAGCCTGGACTAGGACGTCGGCCTTCCACGCCGAGGACCCGGGTTCGAATCCCGGCGGCCGCACTCAACCTCCTTTGGATGTTTTATGCTCCCTATAATTCTACTAAGCACAT
>QMRD01000049.1 GCA_003649225.1 Thermoprotei archaeon
CCTAGGATAGTACACTACGTTGGGGAGCTTCAAACTAGTACGATAGTACAAATACTGAGGGTGTACATCGCTAATAGGAGTAGCTACATCACTGGCTTAAGTAACGCATCTATGGATATAAACAACATATTCTACAGGCTAACTCTGCTAAACAATACATATAAACTGAATATTCCGGAGGTTACTCCAGACGATATTCTTGTACGTATATTCTGGAGAAACTGTTGCCACCTAGCTTTAGTAAACTTGAGGTATAAATACTTTAATAGCACCGTCATAGTGAATGTTACGTGGAGCTATACCTACCTAAACAATTATACTAAGAATATAGGTGAGCTAACTTTAACCTACATGAACTTTACATTAACGTATTCACATACGTACATTACACCGCAATACAACGTAACCATATATCCATGCCTATACGATACACTAAGCCTAGCGGATATAAAGCTTGTAGATAAGGGGGTATGGATAGTGGGAGTACCCTACAAGGGCTATCCCCTCAAGGACGAATATAACGTAGTAATACGGGTGGGAGATTGATTGATAGGGCTGTAGTATATGTGGGGTTTATTTCCGGCTTAGTAGTTGCATTAACATTCTCTATTCCACTAGTTAGGCCTGTCAAGGAGAATAATATCCTCAATTTAGTAGCTGATGTTAAAATGCTTGAGGAACATCCCGGGAGCAGTATAGTTAAAAGCTACAGGTTATCCGACGTAACGATATTGAATGGAACAATAGTACTAGGTAGAGAACAGATATGGCAGTTTGTTTATCCTCAAAATGGTAGCGTGATTTACGCTCCCGTATATGTTTCGAATAGGCTTTATTTAAACGGTCTCGTAACCCTAAACCTAACCTCTAAAATTTATAATGGGAAAATTATAGTGGAGGTGAGGAGGGGTTGAATATTTTAGATAGGATTTTAAGTTGGTTTATGGGATCTAGGGAAAAGGATGAATTTAGGCAGGAGATGGAGGAGATTAAGAAGAAGATGAAGTTGAATGTAAAGGAAACTGGAAGTTTTAAAGCAATGATATCCGAAATCGACGCAAGAATGAAAGCTAGGCAACTTAAAAAGTTAAGCTTAAAGGAGTTGATGGATTAGATTAAAGGAGTTTAGTTTGGTTTTTGGCGAAATATATATCATTAGCCTATTAATTATTATATATTGAAAATAATTGTTAGTGGAGGTGGATAGCTCTGAGGAAGTATTTAACTTTACTAATGTTGATGTTATTGGTAGTGTTATCGGTTCAAGCTCAACCGAGCAATAATACTGGTGGGGGATTTAATTTTCCTATACCAATAAACGTAGGATACTTGGCTAATTTGATTATAAGTGGATTAAAAGTGACGGGGGCGGTAGTATCTGGTGTATGTATTGCCTACCTTATCGGTAAAGGTCTTTACCGTATCTACAAGTACGGTACTGTCTCTGGACCTATGGCGGCGGGCGAGGAGTCTCGCGTTAGGGAGATCTTTGAGAAGGTGGTTTGGTTTTTTGTAGCAGTAGGATTAGTACTATGGATCCCTACGCTCCTCGAGGCAGCAGGAATTAAGGGATTTGGATGGCTGGCTTTAACATGGGACGATATTGCCACCGTCATGAACTCGATATTCGGTGGCGGCGGATGAACGAGGAGATACTTGCTATCGGATTATCATTTTGTTTTCTTGAGTATTTGTATGGTTTGTATAAATATAATGCTGGATTTAGTGAACTTGATAGAAGTTTAGGATTACATTATATACATAACAGCCTTACAGGTCTAGCATATTTTGTAATCGGTGTTTCTGCTTTACTTCCACAGCCCGATTTTTTAAATACAGTATTAAACAGTGATGCTTTCACAACACTTGATGAGGCTTCTAAGACATTTTATGATATTGTGGTTGCTACGGACGGGTATAGAGTTGGCATATTTGCAGTTGCGAGCAGATTGACTCTGACCATGATTCTACGTAGTCTGACTGAGCCTTGGCTAGCTCTAGTGGCACTATGTTTAGCGATAAGTACGTTTCTCGAGCTTCAGGTTGCGGTACTGTATGTACTATGTAAAATAATTGAAGTATTGTATCCCGTCCTAATTACAGTGGGTGTAGCTTTTCTTGCGAGTGAGAGATTAAGGGGGCTGAGCGGAGGTTTCATAGTTAGCCCAATAGTGTTAAGATATACACTACAGTACGTAGGAGCATTGGACAGCGTAAAAACAGCAGCTGAATTGGAATTTCCCATAAAGGATATATTTGGAGAAGTTCCAACGATAATCAATGCACTTCAATCTCACCAAAACGTGTTTTTGCAGCATGGACTGATTATGATAGAGGCAACTACGGTAATCAGTATTGTAGTTTTATTTAGCTACTTGATAAGCAGAGGATTATCTAGGGCTATAGGTGGTATTCCCCATGCTATTGCCGTCAGAATATAGTTTAGGTTTACTTCTTGCGTGGGTTTTTTCGGCATTTGAAATGTTCTATTTTCTTTATAAATTTGCAGTTTATCCTACAAGCAAGAGGGATTATGATAATCTTATTTTTAGTATTTTTTGTTTTATTTTTTCATGTATTTTATTATCATTAGATATTTTAGATTTTGCTGGGATAAGCTATGATTCGGTTATTAGTAATTTGCAGGGTTTAGCTAGAGGTTTAAATCATACTGGTTTAAATGTTCTAGGCTTCTACTATAATGCAGCTATTTTCGGAGTATTACATGGGGGAATTACTGAAACAGCGGGACTTGTTTTTATGGTTATAAATGTTCTGGGTGGTACTGTAGGAACTACGGGTTTTTTAGCTACTGGATTAGAGAGAGCTATGTATCGTACAGAATTAGGTTTAGCTTGTGCAGGTATACAGCTTGCAAACTCCATTATACTACTTGCTAAGGTGTATGGTATTTTAGCTGTATTTTCCACGGCAGTTTTTCCGCTATGCTATGTCATCGGTTCCGGTCTTCTACCATGCTGGAATCTTCGGGGTCTGGGTATTTCATTGTTAGTTTTTAGTGTAATTGTTGGAGTTTTTATGCCGTATCTATTAGTAAATTTAGCCAAAAGTTACGATTTTGTATCATACAGGTTCAATGAATCAATCCCAACAGGACTCGGATGGCTCTGTATACGTCCCCGCGTACTTATCCCCACTAGGGATGGTTTTGTTAAGGTTCGTGCTCCGCCTCTTACTATAGTTAAGCTTAGGGGTATGGTTGAGTATCTTAACGGCAGTAAAAAATTCGTTGATTTTAGCTTTCTAGTTAATACGTATGAGAGGTATGTTATAGTTCCAACAGGAACTTATAATTCTACGGGTTTCATAAACACTTATCATTTCCATAATAGCTTATGTAGTTCCATTAACGTTACCCCAGCTAAACTAGATTATGGTACTGATATCGAACATTTACTTAATATGACCCGTATCCGGCCTCCTCCCGGAGATAAAGTAGCTGTGCTTGAATGTTATCCGAAATCTATATATAAAAACGGAACACGAGTATTTTTCTCTGATTCAGCAAATTTAGGGTGGATTGATTTAAGCCCTGGTTGGGTTTGCACTACAGTTCCTAGAAATCCCTTGAAAAATCACTTGACATGCCCTCATTTTAAGGCTGAGTTATGGCGGAATGAAACAGTTAAAGCATATGGTTTCTACGTTATCGATAGTGTTAAGCCTGCACGTGTTCTCGACGAGAATGGTACTGAGTTTTACGTGTATCCAACGGTTATTGAGAAGGTGGATTATATAGGTGTGATTGACGGTGAAGAATACTACCGTCGATTTTGTACTACTGTGGAATACTATGGTTTTACTGTAGGTAGCATTGATTGTTTATGGGATGTAGTAGGGCTGGATATAAGTGAGGATGACTTTGAGTTCCTGCGTGATAGAGGATTAATTAAACGTAACTTTACATATGTGATTAAGTGGTGGCTGGTTGATCCGGTAGTCAGGTGTTATAGCCATCCCCATGAGCTTATCGTAAGTATTAATTATCCTGAGGAATGTGAAATACTTGAGCCAGCAACGATAGAAATTCATGGCGAGGGGCTTTTGAGGTGCTATATTTTCTCTTTTGTAATGTATAAGTGCGAGGATAGAAGGATACTATTTAATCCAAGCCCCATGGAGTCCAGCTGGAAGAGGCTGGATCTTTATGCTAATGAAAGCTGGATCATAACATTTGAATGTAATGATTTCGATAGAATGTTAGTTGAGGGTAGCTGGTTTGAGCCTATCCAGCTTATGATTTATAGTCATTTTCAGGTCTACGAGCTACTAATACGTAGTTTTATTACAATAATATGTTGCTTTATGGCGGCAGACGTATTTTCCACAATGCTGGGCGGTGTGGGAGTAAGTAGCCCTATTGTCGATTTCATAAAGAAGACTAGGTTTTACAGCACTATTGCTTCAGCTATAACTGGTGCAACTTACAGCTTCATTGATTTGATATTTATGAGAAGATACAGCGGCAGGGTTTCCGCTAGTTCATTAGTTAAGATGGGTGTTGCTAGGGAAATGGCTCTTGCTATGGCTGAGGAGCTTAAGAAACGACATAGTCTGGATAGTGGTAGGATAAAGTCTGTAGTAAAGAGTGCTATATTGAAGAAGGCTATTAAAAAGGCCTATGATATCTACAGGTTTACTGTTACGTTTAGATATCCTGTTACAGGAGCATTGTATACTAGTAGTATTATAGCTAGGAAGCTTGCTATCCATAGAGGTTCACCTAGACTATGGAATATAGCTGGATACCTTAGGACTACAGCATTCTTATCTACTAGGAGACCGATAGACTTGGCTATCTTATCTACCACCTTGACTGTTAAGAAAGCACTTGATATGAGAAGAAGTGAGAAGCTTTCTAGGATAGTTAAGGCTGAGAAGGATTTGCTTTATAATTTGGCGAGGAGCAACTTAACTTTTGATCAGAAGCTGTACATATCTAGGCGTCTGTACGAGGGTAGGCTTTATTCTATTCCTTTCGATATTAAGGGTTTACGTGAGTACGTTAAGCTATATGATGAATACTTGAGGCGAATTGATGATGTTATTTCAGGCTTTAAAATTGAAGGTGCTAGGAGTTTATTGGAGGAGGTTAAGGATAGTATTGCCTTATCTTGGACTACACCTTACCTTAAACAGGTTGTTAGCGGGGATAGAAGTACGGTATATGGTTATATTGTAGAGAGGTTTGAGAGGAGCTTACCTAATGTTCCTAGCTTGAGCCTTGATGTGCTAGATGACTTTAGACGTAACTACATTCTAGGTCTACAGCACTCATTAAGTGTTTCTGATAGAGATATAGGCTTACATCTAATGAAGTGCCAGCAGGGTATAGATTATGCCTTTAATTTAGGTGTTTTAAGAGGCTACTACCTTATGAAGGGGTTAGAACACGAGTTTGCCGTTATTGAATCAAAGCTTGAGGGATCATATATCGGCTTCCCTGCAGTATTCGGTGAAACGGTAGAGGTTGAGGAGACTAGAGAGGGAGAGGAGGAGAGGAAAGTTGAGGAGGTTAGGGAGGAGGAAAGGGATTTGCTTTTGGAGGCTATTTTTGAGGCTATATTGAGTGAGTTTAAGGTTTTTGATGAGTGTAGTAGTACTATGGAGCGCTTATCTAGGGAGTATGTTAGGGTTAAGGAGGCTATTGCCGATGCGTTTGAGGAGATTCAGCATACATATTATGCGGGTGTTCAGAGGAGGTATGATCTTATTGCTAGGGAGGAGGCCGAGCACACCATGAACGTGTTGCAGCAGCTTATCGAGTATAGGGATAGGTTGGCTGAGATGAGGGATGTGTATAGGTTGGCATACGACCGAGGCTATTCTCACGTGCCCGATGAGGCTAAGCATGTGTATGTGAAGTATAAGGAGGTTCTCATGGATATGGAGAATACCCTGTATTACCTTGACATGATTATTCGCGATATTTCCCGTTTTCTGGGTGATATTCTGGGTGAGGGCTATGAGGTTTAACAGGAGTGGTGTTGAAGCATATAGGGTTTTGATGAGGTTTGCTGAGGAGGCGTATAAGCTATGTCTGGATTATGTCAGGTATGGGAATGAGATGGATGAGATGTTCCTCGACCTTGCCGAGAGGAATAGGCATCTAATAAAGTATAGTAGTGGGATTAGGAGGAGGATTGAACGTATGAAACGTGATATATTGGATAGGAGTAGGGATAGGTTTGAGATGCTTGTCTTAGGCTATTGGTGGATGCATAAGTACCTATTATATAAGGCTGTCCTAACTGTGCTGAAGTATCAATCTGAGGTTACCCTACAGCAGGCTCTGAATATAGCGGATAAGTGGTTTATTGAGGAAGTGTCGAGGAGTAAAGGGAGGGATTATGCTGAGAGGTTCCTTA
>QMRD01000050.1 GCA_003649225.1 Thermoprotei archaeon
CAATAAATGGAACCTGAGTAAGCATAGCAACGGGCTCTTCGAGCACTCCTAATCCTATAGTCGTGGGGGGACCTATATCGCTTTGTCCTGTATCAGCGTCTATAATACCAACTTTATATCCAGACAGAAATAGTTTATTCGCCGCATATGTTACAAATCCGGTTTTTCCAACATCTACACCGCCAAGAACAGGCACTACTGCAGGTTTTTTGACCTTAGCGAGTTTATCTACGGCTTTACTCCAGCTCTCAGGTATGGTGTTACCTTTCTCAAGCCATACCCTTCCTGACGACACCACGATTCGACATTTGTCCGGAACATATAGTGGGGCAACCTTAAGCAAATCAACATAAAACCCATCACCCGCCTTAATTCTCTTACCAAAAATAACCCCTTCTCCTGAAATTACTTTAACTTCTGCTTCCCCCTCTATCATTAACGTTTTATTTTTCTCTACAGCTACCTCCATTCCTTCTAGATTCAAACCAGCTTCCAATAACATCACCCATTCTCCTATAGTCCATCATGAACGCATTACTTCTAAAGTAATCAGGAAGAAGGTCTAAATAATCTTTATACCTGATATCTCCAGCTACTATAACCGCTATATCATCGCTAGATCTTAGCGCCCTACCCATCGCCTGAGATGCTTTCCTAAATGCAGGAAGTATGTAGCTTAAAAATCTCCCTTTCTCTCTACCATATACTTCCGAATAGTATTCAATATATTTCCTAGTTCTAGCAGTAACCCTATCGTACGGGATGCCTACGATGAAAATACCCTCTAATTCTTTGCCGGGAAAATCTGCTCCCTCAGCAAATCTCCCACCGGCAGGTGCGATTAACACAGCCTTAGTACTGCTTTCCGAGCAAGCCTTAAATTCCTCAAGCATTTTCCTGGCTTCATCCCCTGATAGACCCTTCTCCTCAACAAATATCCTTCTACCAGCTTTCTTCAACATGGCAAGTAATCCATACTTAATTAAAGTATTTTGAATTCTATAGCTTGCTGAAAAAATCGCTACGTTAGAGTCTATATTTTCCACAAAGAGCCCTATTGCTTCTACGTATTTTAAAGCCATATCACTACTTAATTCTTCACCTCGAGTAGTTAACCCCTGAGTAACAATAGCTAAAACATTTTCTCTCCTATACTCTGACGGAATCACTAGTTTAACGTAGCTAGATACGCCAATGATTTCAGCGAAAGCATCCACCGGCTCCAATGTACCTGACATGAATAAGGTACGCTTAAAATTAGGCCATATCCCGCCCAAGACTTCGCCAGCCCTCATATCCCATATCTCCATCACAAGAATATTCTTTTCAAGACTAGCTATGAACGCATATCCTCTCTCCTCAAGACATCTATACGCACTAAGCCAGAATCTTGCAAAGTGATGTAACGATGAAGCAGGCCTCTTCCCCTCCCGCAATTTAAGCCTCCTAATATAGTTCCCTCCTTCAAGCATAAGTTCAAGCACTTCAGGCTTTAGAATATCAAAAAACTCCTCTGGATGAAACTCTATATCCTCTTCTCCTTCGCGAAGTATATATTTGGCTATATTATCCATCCTTTGCTCTACTTCTTCTAAGACATTAACTAGCTCTCTCCACGAAAATTCCCTTGCCTCATTTATTGCACGCCTTACAGTCCCACTAGTAATTCTATCAGAGTTTAAATTCACATTCTGAAGATTATGAGCTTCATCAACAACTAGGATTGAGTTACCGAAATCGACGATACGCCTAATAGCCCAGCTTATCTTCTCATTAAGGACATAATTATAGCTAAACGACACTAAGGAAGCATAACGTAGCAGAGTGTATTGGAGATAATAGGGACAAATCTCCATAGCTGTACATATCCTGAGAATCTCACTATATAGCCTAGGTCTCTCTACAATATAGCTTAAAGAATAATCTCCACTAGAATATCTCCTATAATATCTACATTTATCCCGCATATGCCTACATATAAAGGATGCATCATCGTATGAGGCCCCCTCTATACGCATATCTTTTAACAAAAGACACATATCCCTTTTTCCTCTAAATGAAAAACCAAATACTTCCACGTCATTATATTCCTTAAAAACCTTAAGCTCCTCTATCGGCCTATCTGTTTCATTACCCGTTCTAACTGCCCATAAAATACGCATACCTGACATTATATATGGATAGAGAGCGGAAATTACAACAGAGGTTTTTCCAAACCCTGTAGGAGCTTGAAAAAAGATATAACGTCTACGTTTAAAACTACGGAAAATACTCTTAATAGCCTTCAACTGGCCTTTTCTAGGAGTATAGGGAAATAGTTTCTCTGGCTTCATTCGGGAAACTTATATCATTGTAAACATAATAATATTTCTGATTAATTATCCTAAGAGGATGGTGTTCACTTGAAGGAAATAGAGGAAGTTTGGGAGATTATAAGGGATAAGGTAGACATTTCTCTGGAGGATTTTATAAACGAAATAAATAAGGTTAAAAGCAGACTTAAAGTGAAACTTAGTGACAGAGCAGTAGCCATAATTGTAGCGCGAAAGCTAGGTGTTGATGTAACAGATATTTTTACGCCTCCAGTAATAGGAAGGGTATTGGAGTTGGGAATAGTTAAGAGATCTGAGACTAGAGGACCATACAGACTATTTACTCTCGTTAACGAGAAAATAAGGCAGTTATGCGTTGCCTTCGGAAGAGAACACGTTGAGTGGCTAAAAGATAAAGAGGATAAAGCAATTAAAATTTCCAAATATGTTATGGCACCTTTTGGAGGCGGAAAAATTCTAAGAGTGACGGAGAAGTCGATCATGGAGGAGCTTCCTGACGACGCTCTCCCTCCAATAGTATCACTACAGCCAGCGCTATCACCGACAATTGCAGGAATAAAGGACAAGAGAGGAAGCTGGATAGTGTCAGGAGTAATATTAATGGAGGATATCTCAGAGTTTTTCTCGTGTCCCCAATGTAGAAGAAGTCTTGAGTTCATTGATAACGATTGGGTATGTCCTGTACATGGAGTCGTTGAGCCCGAGACGAGAAGAGTATTTAGGTATCAAATAGCCGACGAAACCGGTATCTACTCGGCGGTATATTACGGGGAACCAGTAGGTGAAGAGCTAACTAATAGGGCAATAAAGTTTAAGGCTTCATTTAAGGGGGATGAATTAGTGATATTTAAGATATATGAAATCACGCCCATCGAAGCATAACAACTGTGAGAGCCTTGTATCGTCTTTTAGGTGTAATCATAGCGAAAATAAGGGGAAGACCAATAGCGTTAACGCATATAAAGGACGTAGATGGCATAGTGTGCGGGGCATTATATCTTAAAAAATATCCTGACGCTTTCTTAGTCCTAGCTGAACCAAGTGAAATGAGGGGACCCTTCAACTGGTTTAAATTGTTTAAATGGAATTTTGTAGCTGATCTACCTTGTCCCGGAAAAGCTGTAATGAGAGCCGACCACCATAAAACTAACAAACCTTGTGCAGAAAAGGAAGCATATAATCCGGATGCCCCCTCTGCAGGCATATTAGCATTAAAGTTACTCGGCTTGGAGAACGATGAGGAGGCAGTAAAACTAGCTGAGCTATCTGTAGATGCTGATACTGCGACGTTTAAGCTGGAAGAAACGTGGAAACTGAATTTTGCAATTAAAGGAGCGAATTATAAGGGTAAGCTCTACATAGCTAGAATGCTGGCATTGAAGGGTTTAAAAGCGCTTGAAGACGAGAAAATATTGAAGTGGATGCAAGTAGGGCTAGCTAAACATCAGAAAATAATGGAGATAGCCGATAGGATTGAGGTTACGCCGATAACTATAGTAGTCTTTAGGAAGGACTTAGGGCTACACTATAGAGGCCTGTGTGTTGCATTAGGAAAGAAGGGGGCTAAAGAGTTTCAGGCAGTTATCGTTCCCAAAGGTATTGTGAAAAAGAGAGTATACCTAGGTTCAACAGACGCCTCAAGTATCGATACCTCTAAGCTTGCGGTAAAGCTAGGGGGCGGAGGACATAAAAATGCCTCCGGTGCCTTAACCAGAAAGAATTTAACGCAGATACTTGATGAAATAAAGGCACTTTTAAATATTGATAAGGTAACTGTGCATGTGGTGAATGAAGATCTTACAGTAGAAAAAGTGGTGATGTAATGGAGGAACTCAAGAGGAGAGCTGCACTAAAGGCGCTTGAATACGTAGAGGATGGAATGGTTCTAGGGGGAGGGTCTGGCAGTACTGTAGCCATATTTTTAAAACTTCTAGCAGAAAAGGTGAGAAAGGAGGATCTTGACGTTACAATTATACCTACATCCTATGATGTCAGGATCCTAGCCTTAAACAATGGATTAAAGATAGCTTCTCTCGATGAATATCCTACACCCGATCTTGCAATTGATGGCGCCGACGAAGTAGATCCGAATAAAAACTTGATAAAAGGAGGCGGCGCTGCATTATTGAGGGAGAAAGTAGTTGACTACGCCGCTAAACAACTAGTAATAATAGTCGATGAGACGAAGATCGTAGAAAGGCTATGTAGCAGATTTCCAATACCTCTAGAAGTCCTACCGTTCGCATGGAAAACGGTAGTAGATAGATTATCTAAAATGGGTACAGCAACCGTAAGATATGCTAAGAGAGGGAAAGTTGGACCTATAATGACTGATAATGGTAATTTCATAGTAGATTTTAGACCCTCACGGGATTTAATTGACGATCTAATAGGATTAAACTATAAATTGCTATCTATTCCTGGTGTACTGGAAACAGGGATATTTCTTGGAACTTATGTTGATAAGATAATTGTAGGCACACGGGAAGGAGTGAAAATTTTACGATAGACCATGAGCTGCCTGAATCATTTACTTAATGAAGAATTAGTGAAGATATATAGTGATGTTAAGGATTTTTCGAAGAGGTTATGCACAGACGTTTTTGGGGCCTTGATTCTCACTATTCTAAGCCAAAACACTTCCTCAATAAATATGTGGAGAGCTTTCAATGAACTTAAAAGAAGGATTGGTTGCACACCACAAGACCTGTATAGAGCAAGTATCGAAGATATTGAGGATGCTATAAGAATTGCCGGGATGTATCGAATAAGATCCAGAAAAATTAAATTATTAGTCAAAAAGATAGTGGAGGAGTACAATGGCGATTTATCGTTCCTAAAGGATATGCCTCTCGAAAAAGCTAGAGATATTCTCCTCAGCCTACCAGGAGTAGGCTATAAAACTGCAGACATAATCCTTCTTTTCTGCTTCAATAAACACGTTTTTCCTATCGATACCCATATCTCCAGAATCTCACGTAGGCTTGGATTAATAGATCAAAAGGACGGCTACGAGGTACTACGAAGGAAGCTCGAGGAAATAATTAAACCAAAGAATTACAAACTAGTTCATCTAGCTTTAATACGGCATGGACGAAAGATATGTAAGCCGCAGAACCCATTTTGTGAACGTTGTATATTTAGAAACGTTTGTTGCTACTTTATGAGTTCCCGTAAGTGATCTTTAAAAGCTTTCTCCAGGGCTTTAGTTAAAGGAACACCTATAAGTACTGTTGATATAAATTCGCCGACACCAACCCATAGTATTACAATAAATATGTTTAAGTTAAATAGGTAAGATAAGTATGTTCCAACGATAAGCGCTACACTCACTGCAGAGAGAAGCCCCGCTACAATAGCTTTTCCTTTACTAAATTTATAGGACAGATATGCTGCAATAAAATTAGCTATGGAACCTAAAACTACATCAAGGGGAGATAAGTAGTAATACATGTTCGCAATTATACACCCGATAGCTAAACCTATAGCTGCGGGAATGCCTGTAACCATGGCTGTAGGCAGTAATGCATCGCTAAGCCTTACCTGTATAGGACCGTAGGTTAAAGGTCCCATAGATATTGTCTGCAGAATCGTTAATGCAGCATAGCTGGTGGCGTAAAGGGTAGCTATAGTCACTTTAAAGCTTTTTTTCAACTTTAATCACCACTAACAATTTAAGCTGTTCCTTTTATATTTAAATACTGGTGATAGCTTTGAAGGACAAAGCACTAGTGATCTTAACTATTATAGTTGTAGTAATGGTATGTAATGTCTACGCGGAGCCAATAGTGGTTAAGGGGAAGTGGGGAATACCGCTATCTGGCGCTGAGGTGGAGATAGAGAAGCTTGACGGGACAATTATAAGAGGCGTCCTCGATGAAAATGGTCAGATAGA
>QMRD01000051.1 GCA_003649225.1 Thermoprotei archaeon
GAGTTAACATTTCTAAAGAGGGACTTAAAGAAGTTAGAGAACATAGAGCCGCCATTCTACAGGTTATCCTATGATGAAGCCTTAGAGATAATTAATAAGAAAGAATTTAACGTCGAATGGGGCGATGATTTCGGCGCTGATGAGGAAAGAGCTTTAACTAAAGAGTTTGATAAGCCGCTATTTGTCTACGGATTCCCAGAAAAGACTAAGGCATTTTACCATAAAAATGATCCCAATAGGCCCGAGGTAACGCTATCAGCTGATTTACTTGCACCGGAGGGTTATGGGGAGATAATAGGTGGAGGTGAGAGGATAGCTGACGCGAAGGAGCTGATAGATAAGATAAAGAGATTCGGCCTAGATCCAAAAGATTATGAGTGGTATATCGACTTAAGACGTTACGGTAGCGTACCACATAGTGGATTTGGATTAGGTATGGATAGATTAGTTATGTGGATATGTGGTTTAGACCACATAATGGATGCAATACCGTTTCCTCGAACTATACGACGTGTTTATCCTTAAGATGAATCTTTTCTTCTGAATTGATAGATTAATGTTGCTATGAGGACTATACCCAGCAATGTAAGCGGAAAAAGCAGGTATATTCTTATCCCTTCATAATATGGCGTTCCTTCAAATAGAGGTAAAACCCTGTAATTTATATAGAGCACTAGTATGATGTAGAGAACTAAGTTTGCAATAGCTGTCAGTCTTCCAACTTTCATAGAATAGCCGTTCATCCATATTTTATATAAGCTTTATGCACCACTAACATCTCTTATGATATAAAGGATGGAGATCATAAGCCCCGGGCGGGATTCGAACCCGCGATCTGCGGCTTTCACGAGAATATTTACGAGGCTTGCGTCCCACCACTCGGTGGGTCGCCGCCTTTACCACTAGGCTACCGGGGCTCTAGATAATTATAATGATGTTGGCTTATAATTTTTTCCCCATTTTCAGCTTAATGTACATGTATAAGAATCCTAAAAGTGAAGACACGATAATAAGTAGGTCTAATGGTATGTAAAGTATTCTTTCTATATTCTTTACTTTTATTAAACCTAGTAGGTGATACGCTGACACGACTAATAATGGTAAAAGCGGTAGGTAGACAAGTACTTTAGGAACAGGTACTTTTAGTAAGCTCCCCATTAGGTAGTATATCACTGGAGATATTAGCAAAATGATTAAGCCTAGGAAGGAGTATGATACCAATCTGCTGAAGATGCTTTGGGGATTTTTTATTTTAAATATAGCGAATCCTTGACCATATTGAAAGTATCTCTTAATAACTTTGGATAATCTAACCCGATGATAGTGTTTTACTTTGACTTTGGATGTGCATAGAATCTTAAAGCCTGATCTAAGTATCCTGTAGGCATAGTCCATATCGTCGCTTCCATAATGCCTATATTCAGGATCGAAAAGGCCTACTTTCTCAATGATACTTTTCCTTATAGCAAAGTTTGCAGTAGTAACTATGACAAATGGATTTAAATCGCCCTTAAGAATTACATCCTTATTATACTTTGGTGCTGGTGAAATTATAGACTGCTCTAAAAATCGCGATAAAAATTTATCGATATTCCCTGAGTATACAGCGCCTGAGATGGCTGATACATCGCATTCCTTAAATAATTTTGATATATTTTCGATCCATCTGACATCGACCTCACAGTCGGAATCTGTAAATGCTATAATGTCTCCAGTACTCTCTAGTATGCCGAGATTTCTGGAAAAGTTTGCTCCCTTACTTTCCCTATTGACTATAACTTTTACGTTGCGAAATCTTCTAGCAATATCTCCAGTGTTGTCCGTTGATCCATCATCAATAACTATGATTTCATGCGGCTTTACAGTTTGATACATAAGCGAATGAAGAAGATACCCTATTGTTTCTTCAGCATTCTTCGCCGGAATAACTACGCTTACCTTCATCTTCATCCACTGCTCTGCGTTAAACTATAAAAGAAACTTTCTCAATTATATTTATGTCAATCGAAAACTGACGGAGATTAGAAATGCCCCTCAATATATTTAGGAGGAAGAAAAAGAAGGAAGAGGGCGTAAAGAAGAGACCTCAAATCACTAAGGAAATGTTATTAATGAGTAAACCTGTACGTAATCCTACTATAACCTGGGAAAAGTATCCCTCGGGGGAAATAGCCGTTAAGGTTAAGATAGTGAAGAAAGGAAAGCGGCGAGATAAGGTTTACGAGAAAAAGTATTTACTGGATGAGGTAGGTAGCTTTGTATGGAATATGTGTGACGGTAAGCATACAGTAAATGATATAATTTCTGCTTTAATGGAAAAGTACAAACTACATAGAAGGGAGGCTGAAGCCTCTCTTCTACAGTATCTTAATATGCTGTCGCAGAGAATGCTCATAGGCTTTATGCTACCAAAAGATATTATAGAAAAAGCTTCAACTGAAGAAACAGGTGTAGAGTCATCTACTTAAGAAGCTGACGATAGTTATTATGAATAGAGTAAATATTAGTAGGTAGATAAGCTTTTTTGTAAATTCTAGTTCTCTCTTCCGCTTAGTATCAATAGCTTCACATTTAGTGCTGCAGTATTTTACGTTGGGCGGAATAACCTTGCCACATACAGGACAATGTCTATGATCTGGTACCTTAGACATACCTACTCGCCCGGTAGCTGTCTGTAACATAATTACAACGTTAGTCCTTAATAATGTTACGGGCTGATAAGTATATAATCATGTGCTGTATATTATCAATAGAATAAAACCGTATATTAACGGCTGATAAGCGGTGCTAAACTAATGTCTGAATCTTATCGAGAATTACTCTTAAGTTTTCTGTTATTTATAACCATGAAAGGAGGAAAAATAACAGCTAGTGATGCCCTTAAATGGGCTGATGATAACGGTATTAATCCCATAACCCTCTATACTATTGTATATGATCTCAAGAATAAGGGCGAGATTATATGTTCTAGGGAAGAAGAGAATATTCCTGGATGTAGCATACCACTATCTATACCTAAGGAAATTTTACTTAAAAACGTTGTTGTAAAGTCTAAAGTGGAAAAAAAGAGGCAGAGGAAGAAAAAGCTTCGTACAAAAGGAAAAACCGAAAAGGGACTGCTCGTATTTCTGGGAAAAAAGGAAGAAGTTAAGAAGAAAGAAAGCCCTGTAGAGAAGATTTACAAAAAGGAAACTCGAGAGGAGAAAAGCCTGTCTCCCATCGAGATAGTCGTAGAGGAAAAACGCCCCCAAAAGGAAATTGTAGAAAAGCCTAGTCGCCTCGAAATCCGAGAAGAAAAGCCAGCCATAGAGAAGATAGAGGATGAGGAAGATTTAGCTAAGGCAATAGAATATTTAAATTACTTTTGGAGCGTGGGCGAGATACGGTTTATCCTTGATTTGAAGAGAGAAGGTGTGAAAGATCCTGAAAAGGTTTTAAGAAGGCTTTTGGAACTGGGTTATGTTACTAGAAGCCCCTTGGGGGTAATTAACGCAACTGAACGTTTACCTAAGCTTGAGAACAGAAAAAGTATTGCTGATATTCTGCCATCTTAACTTTTCTTTATTGGAACATACAGCATTATTCTCCTATTTCTGTCGATAAGCTTGATTACTCCTCTATCTTCAAGCTCCTTTAGATATCTTTTTGCATGGCTTATTTTAACCCCAAATTTATTTGAGAAAACATAAGGTGTGATGTACTTCATTTTCATTATCTCATTAACTAGTTCATCGAAGGATACGGATTCGATTGACAAGCTTGTAGTTACCTCCCTTTTAAGCTTCTTCCTCTTTTTCTCCTTGGCTTCTTTCTTCTCCCTCCTTATTCTCTTCTCTAACTGTGATATCGTTGGTCTCTTCTTACCACCCATATCGTACCACCCTCTATGAAGTGTTTAGATATACATTTAATATAATTTATGGTTCATCTACATCGATTACGAGAAATCGCTGAGCCTCATCATCTTAGGAACATAACTATTAAAGTTATAAAGGTTGATATAAGCAGGATAAGTAGCATTAATAAAGCAGCTAATTTTCTACCTGGCTTCAATATTCACATCACCTTGATTCACTAAGCAGAATTTTTAACGGAAGACCATTTAATGTCTCAAGCAATATACTTATTCCCTCGCCCTCCCCTATTACCTTTGATAGTGGCTCTAGAACTTTCCTAGCCTTCATTAAAGCTTCCAACCTCTCTTGAAGCGATAAAAGAACCTCTTCATAGACCTTTAGTTCATCCACTGCCCTCGACCCAACAATGACTTTAATTCCCATTAGGTCTATTTCATTAACACCACCTATTTTCGTTCCAAGCAATTGACTGAAGGCCTCCTCTATTTTCTTCATCTTCTCAGCCTTCCTTTTGACAATGTTATACTGTGCCGATAAATCAGCTATTTTTCTGTTCAACTTGCTGATCTCATCGTTAATGTACTCTAATACTTGCTTAAAGTTGCTAAAGGCATATATATTATATGACAATACTATTCACCTTTTTCTCATTGAAATATAGTTATCTTAAATAAATTTATTGGTATCGCTTAATTAACTAACTTGCTATGTTATCTTCCAAATCTTCTTTTCCTTCTCTGAAATACCCTTATAGCTCTCCAAAGATCTATTTTCCTGAATTCAGGCCAGTATGTTTCTATGAAGCATAGTTCGGAATACGCTGCCTGCCATAGCAGGAAATTGCTGAGCCTCTCTTCACCACTGGTTCTTATTATTAGATCGGGAGACGGATTAGGTAGATGCGATGTAAACAGGTACTTTTCAAATAACTCCTCGTTAATATCACTGTAATTTACTCTACCTTCCATTACATCAAGTGTTAGTCTTTTGATTGCCTCGATTATCTCTGTTCTGCCTCCATACGCTATTGCTATATTTAGGAAATGTTTATTGTATTTTCTGGTTTTTTCCTCTAGCTTCCTTATCATCTCATTTATGTCGGCTGGAAGCAGATCAAGCTTTCCAAGAGCTTTAAATTTAACCTCATATTTATCAAAAACTTCACTGCCTAACGCCTCCTTCAAGTTATCCCTTATTACGTTGAGAAGGTTCTCTAATTCCTCCTTTTTTCTTTTTAGATTTTCGGTTGACAGAACATATAATGTTACCGTTTTTATGTTTAACTCGAGAAGCCACGTTAAAACCTCTTTAACCTTCTTAGCTCCATATCTATGTCCAACCCATGGAGGTAATCCTCTTCTCGAAGCCCATCTCCTGTTTCCATCAAGAATTATCGCTACATGCGATGGTTTAGGACCATTCTCTATCTGCTTCCATAGCCACCTTTCATAGAGTCTATAGATACCAGTATATGTTAGAATTTTTCTAAACAATCTGTAGCACCTATGCTCGCTTTGTGGGTTTTTATTAGAAGGACAAATAAATATCTTCCCCACAATCTTCTATACGCGTCCAAGCATTTATAGCCTATCTATTTGTCAAGAACTGCTTCGATTCTTATACTTGCGGTACACAAGTATATCAAAAGAAAACAATTATGTGCTTAATAGCATAGTCTCTAATAAACTTAACATTTTTAAATCAAGACACATAGATAATGTAATGCTCCCTTCGGTGACTATGTATGAGAGGACAAAAGCTCGGTTATCTCATCTTTCTTGCATCAGTAGCCATAGGCATCTTTTACTTTGCATCCCTACTATTACTTTTAGTCTATGAGATAATACCAAGAGGAAGCATGCTATGGTGGACATGGTGGACGCTAATAGTGCCAGTAGCAATTATAGTCTTTTTAGTGCTTTTCTTCACAACATGGGTAGGATGGATTATGATTAAATCTTCTCCAAAAACAATAAAACAGTTAATGGAAGATGAAATCAAGGATGTTAATAGAAAGACTTTAGGTCGGTCAGAAACTCTAAAATTTTACCTACATCATGGACATAAGTATTATAGAACATTTTTTCATATCTAAGAATTAGGTATTCGCTATAAAGCAGACCGTTTAAAATGCTTAATGTCTCATAAAAATTTACTTTTCCTTTAATATGGAAGACAGGTAATCTAATATGGGGAGATTCTTCTGAAAAATTGCATACATAAATTATTTTAATTAAACCTACGTTGTTTAGGAGCACATTTAAGAAATCACTCTTCAAGAGTGCAATGTCAATACATAAAGCCGTAAACCCTCTCAACCTTCCCGTAACCAACTTTCTTGCTTTAGCTACATTCTTCTCGC
>QMRD01000052.1 GCA_003649225.1 Thermoprotei archaeon
TCAGGTAATTCCTATCTGTAAAGACTATATTTGTGGGTATGCTCTCATACTTTCTATGCCATACATGTATCGCCCTATTTACTCCATCACAACTTATGTCCTCCAAGTTCCAATCTTCCATTAACACATTTATTGGCCCATAACCCAGAAGATCCCTCTCAACGTAATATATTACCTTATTCCAGGACTCTTCGCTTAATCCCCTTACTATTTTTCGATACTTCCTAGCTAAGCGTCTAGCCTCCTCAATGATATACTTCCTTACATCAACCTCGAATGTTTCAGGGGGCTTCATTTCAATACTCAGAATATCTACCAGTTTCTCCTTGGCTTTCTGCTCTTTATCGTTTAACTTTACCTCATCTACAAAATAGGCTAATTGACCGCCAAGCTCTGGCATAGACATAATCTTAACTTTAGCGTAGGGCTCTATTACCCAATATTCCTCCACAAGCTCATAATCAGGCTTAGGCTCGATATATATAATAGGTTCTTTCTCCTCAACTTCTTTCTCACTCTTCTTTCTCCCAATCATGAAATTCCTCCATTATAGCCGATACCGGGAATATTATGGATCAATATAAAGATATATGTTTCCCTAAAAAAGCAACGTGAAATACTCTTGTACCTATAGCTTAAGGATAAGATGTATTACAACCTTTTAATCATGAGATATAAATATTAACCTATAGAAATATTATAGTCCAGTGGTAGATATGAGTTTAACCGGGTATGCCTACGCAATGTTTGGATGGTTTGGAAAAGCTTTACTTAAAATATTTAAGGGTACGGAAAACGATATTAAATCAGCTGACATGAAGATTTATCCTGAAGCTTATGCTTCCCTAGTTGCTTTAGCATTTATAGTATCTATAATAATAGATGCTCTCTTAGGAGTATCCTTGTTCCTCCTAAATTTACTTGAACTTTTACCTGAGCCGATATACCATGTAATCGCATCTATGCCTTTCCTACCTATCTTATCGCTAGTACTTTTTCCTTTACTAGTGCTGGTTATAGGCATGAAAATACCATCAGTTCTTAAAGTCAATAGAATAGCAAGATTAGATATAGAGGTGCCATATTTAGCAGCCTATATTAGCGTTATGTCTACAGGGGGAATATCTCCCTATGTAAGCTTTGAGAGACTATCACAGGCCTCGAAGAAGTTATTTTCAGAGCTTAGAAAAGAGGCTAAAAAGTTCTATATAATGGTGCGTGGCATGGGTATGGATCCATTAACTGCAATTGAGACCTCAGCTAAAAACGTACCTAGTGAACCTTATAAACAGCTCTTATTAGGCTATGCCGCCACCCTAAAAGCTGGAGGCGACGTTGTCCACTACCTTCAGCGCCAGACTGAAATGATATTTAAAGATAGAATATCACAGGTTAGGGCAACAGCTGAGAGAATAGGAATTTTACTTGAAGGATACATGGCTATTACTGTTGTATTAGCATTAACAATCTACTCTATATTCCTGATAAATAAAGCTTTAGCTATGGCATCTGTACCTATGTTTGGCGATGTTACCTTCTTTCTTTTCGGATACCTAATAATGCCTGTTCTTTCTGGAATGTTTATATATCTAGCCGATCTTATGCAGCCAAAGTATCCTTCAGCTGATAACAGGGCTTATTATGTGTATTTTGGAGTAACTTTACCTTTAACAATATTTCTCTTTACTACTTGTACTCTGCCTTTTATGCTTCCACCTCCCCTCTCGTTTACCTTTAAGCGGATGTTTAGACCATTTGTAACTCTTATAGAGAACATATGTAGTCAAATGGGGCTTCCAAGGGGTTATGAAAGCGGAGTTGGATTATGCTTCGCATTCCTAGTTAGTTTAATACCATCTGTTCTTGTGGAGATATACATTTCCACAATATATAAGGGGATACATACGGGCATCACTAGATTTCTAAGGGATCTAGTTGAAGTTAGGAAGACAGGGCTTGCACCTGAAAAATGTATATTTAATTTATCCGATAGAGACTATGGTAGATTCAGTAAATATCTAAGAGATATCGCTAAGCAGATAGGGTGGGGCATGCCCATGTCTAGGGTCTATAAAGACTTCGAAAAAAGAGTCCGAAGCTGGCTTGCGAGAATAACTATGTTTTTACTAGTTGAGTCCATTGAGGTTGGAGGTGGGACTCCAGAAACTTTGGAGAATCTAGCTAGTTTTGCAGAAATGATAGAGCTTGTAGAGAAAGAGAAGACCAGAATGCTGAGGCCGTTGATTTTTATACCATACTTAGGAAGTATAATTATGGTTAGCATAATACTGGTGCTCATAAGCTTCTTAAATAGTATAATGTCTATAGCTAGAATATCGATTCCTGTTGAGCTATTAACTTCGAGGTTCCTCCCTCCAATAATATTAAATTCCTACCTCACCGGTTTAACTGCTGGTAAGATATCATCCGAAAAAGTATCGGCAGGATTTAAACATGCATTCTTATTGGTATTAGTTGATTTAATAGCTATGTGGGCTACACCGATGATTGCTATTAAGTTAATATTTTAGGGTGAAAAAGGTGCATGAAAAAGGTATAAGTGTAACATTAAGTACGGTAATTTTAACAGCTGTAGTATTGTCCCTCGTTATTAGTATAGGTCTGTTTGCATCAAATGTTGTTGAATGGCAGAATCAAGCAATGGAATTTGAAGAAGCTAAAGTGAATTACATAGCTCTAGCTGAATTGATAGAGCACGTTGCAATGAAACCTAACTCCTCAGGCTATATAAGAATAAATTCAAGAGCAGGCGGTCCTTACTTCATTGAAACAGGAGATAAAGTAAAAATTAGACTTCCCGACAGCGGGAGCGAGGGAGAGGTACTTGATGAAAATGTTTGTATAGTTGCCTATAAGGGAGGAAGCTTAGTATCAACTGGTAGCTACAGCATACTTAGAGGAATAACTAGCGGTTTACCCGTACAAGCCGAGGAAAAAGTTCTAGTTAAGCCGGGAGAAGAATCTATACCTTTAGGCTGGGTTTACACTATGCAGGAAAATGGTGCATGGATATGTATAGACTTTGCAAGAGCACGTGTAACACGTATAGGGGTATTCGCTTTTGTTGAATATATTGATAGCACTCAAGAAGTCGGCAACTACGGTATTGTAGAAATAACCTACATTAAAATTTTCTTCCCTGCCGGTAGGCTGGGTGGATCCGGAGTATTTTTCATTAAAGCTAGGAACTATGAAATTATACGGTGGGATCCTCGAAAGTATGACAGCACATCGATTACAATACATATATGGAGAGAGAAAAGCGATGGAACATTAGTAAGTGATGATGAAATTACCATAAGTTTTAGCGGAATCAATAACTTTAAAGGTATAATTGTCTATGTTAACATAGTTAGGGTAGCTATATCAACAAGGTGAAAACTTGTCCCCTATTGTTACAAAAGTAATACTCTTTGCTGTAATGGTTATGATATCATTATCCGTAACGCTATTTTTCACGGGATATTCTAATATTGTAGCAAGAGAACTATTACAGCCACAAGTTGAGGAGGTAGCTCAATATGTAGGTGATGAAATAAAAAACTTAGCCACATTAATCCTCGTATCTGACTCAGAGATCTTAATTAAAGAGCTGGATATACCTCCAGACATTCAATCGAGAGGATACGTTCTCTCTATATACGTTGAAAATGGAAGCGTTTATTTATCCATTAAACTCAAATCATTTCCATGGAATGAAGCAAGAATACTTATTGGAGCCTATTCCATATCTCATCCGACAACTAACTATTATTATAGAGATGGATGGAGAATAGAATTTCTAGATAGCATAGATAGCGGTTATGCTGGCTTATCAAATTATAAAATTGTAGTGTGGGCATATAGGGATAAAAACAACAATAGCAGTATATGTATTGGTTTAGGCTTAGGCGAGAAAGTTTAGCGTTAAACATTATTAGTTAAACTTTTCTAATCACTCCACTTCATGATGAAGATATGTTTAGTCAACATGGCATCGACTTAATTAAGGAATCGTATGTTTTTGTTGATAGTCAATTTAATTAAAATACTTATATACGTAAGACCCTACATGATATATTGTGTGAGGTATGAACATAATATTAGAGCATATAATTGCAATAATAATATTAATAGCGCTTATTTCCTCAACTATGTACTTCACAATAACTACATTAAGATCCCCAGTACAGTATGTATCTACATCGTTCCTAGAGAGAGAAGCTAATATTTTAATAGATAAAATACTTCTATCGCCAGGCTCTCCACCTGATTGGGGATCTAGAATTAAAGTATATACTCAAGGATCCTCACTTATAGTTAAAGGAGAGAAACCTAAGATATTCGGTCTTGCTAAAGTAAATGGCTCTCTTTACGAAATAGATCCTAGTAAAATCGCTAGGCTTAAAGCATTGGCTGATCCTACGATTCCCATACCTAGCAGTTTAGCGTTAGATTCAGAGGACATATTAAAAGCATTAGGGTTGGATCCTAAAGAATATGGAATATGCTTTAGAATTATTCCAGCAGTAAATGCCAATATAGTTCAAAAAACGTATTTTACAAGAAACCCCTACGGTAATGTTTATCTAGGAGGATATAAATTAATCAAAAGTTTAAAACTTAAACTAAGAGATTACTCTTCTAGAATAGCAGCTAATGCAACCGTCAATATCTTCTACCATGTTTATATGACAAGAATAGCTATTGTGTTAAACTGGGTCAACGGCATTCCTCAGGTCACACCCATAATAGATCCTCTAATACATGTGGCTAAAAATTATACTTATGTAAGTGACTGGAAAGGTGATGTTGAAGCGAATTTGGAGAGCATACTTGAAGAGGAACCCAACGCAACTCTCCTCTTTAAGTATTGTTTTATCTTTAAAGAATACTTGATATTTAATATAAACTATCAATCACTTAAAAGCTACATGATTTACGTAGAGAAGAAAGAAGTGTATGAAGGCTCAATCGATATAATTAACTTCATTGAACAATGGTCCCCTAAAGTTTATAAAGGCTACATGGTCGGTCAATACGTCTTCTCAGAGAAAAATATAATAGAAAATATAACAGGATACCCTGATGCAGATATTGTCTTAGAACGTGGCCCATGGTTCTATTCCCTGCAGGTAGTAGGCCCTTATGTAATTAACGTCTCAGTAATTAAGTTTAATGAAACTATACATGATGCGGATAAAACATATTACTGCTATAAATTAGAATACGTTGATCCGCTAGCATCGAATATAACAATTATGTATAGGGATCTAAGATTTGAAGTACTTATTGAAGGAATTCCACCTCAGATAAAGTATCGTTTCATTTATGTACATAATGAGATTCAAGTTGAGAGAGATCCCACATTATTTTACGGGAAAGCTCCAGATTCACCTGTTTCAACATCAACTGGTAGAATTGTTAAAATTTGTGGGTATACTTACTACTTTGAACTCATTCTATGGAAAAGAACTGGTGGCTAGCATTGAATATTAAGGGTCAAATAAAGATATTGGAGGCTGTGCTATCCACAATTTTATTAGTATCAGTTCTCATTGTAGCATCCTATCTTATAGTGCCTACAAATCCATATGTAAAGCATGAAAGCGAGAACTTAGAGGACTTTGGATACTTTATTCTATCGAGATTAACAGATTATGAATTACTTGATGATGTGCTTTACCTTAGTAATGGTAGCTTAAATGATAATTGGGAAGAAGAGTTAAAAGTCATTATCTCGGCTTATATGCCAACCAACGTGTACTTTAATCTAATGGTATATAATGCATCTAGTAGCTTTAGTTTAATTAATAGGAAAATGGTTTCTAATGTTGATGATCCAGGCTTTTTCGAACGAGTGCTCGAATCCGTATCTACCAGAGCAGTATATACTACACGTAGACACCATATTCTTGTTTTAATACTCGTCTTAACGAGGGTGTAGATATGAGAAGAAGGGGACAATTCCTTATACTAACCGTAATATTCATCTGTATTATTATACTTACTTTAACTATTGTTGCTCAGATGGCCTCAATTCAGTATCAGGTAATCCCTCGCGA
>QMRD01000053.1 GCA_003649225.1 Thermoprotei archaeon
CAGGAGTTCATAGATATTCTGCATCGTCTAGTTGATAGGGGATTAGAGCTTGGAGCAGAATACATTGATGTAAGGTATGAGGATACGGTAAATAATAGGATTTTCATGCGCAAGGGGATTATGGAGGCCGTAACCCATAATAGACGTAGAGGCCTAGCCATTAGATGCATCGTCAATGGAGCCTGGGGATTATCCTCGACTGAGGTGTTTGAATGGGATTCGCTGCTCACGGCCTTAAAGTCCGCTGTAGACATGGCCAAGGCATCGGCGCCAGCTAGAACTAAGAGGGTTAAGTTAGCCGACGCTGAGGTTCATAGGGATAATGTATCCTCATCGGTGAAGATCAAGTCCACGGAGGTCGATCCTGGGGAGAAGATCAAGCTTGTCCTTGAGGCTAACGATAGGATAAAGGAGTACGGCGGCGTTATAAAGGATAGCCAGATAACCTACGGCGACGTATGCTATAGGAAGATGTTTATAAGTAGCGAGGGGGCGGAGATAGGGATAGAGGGCTTCAGGACGATATTCTATGTTTCAATAACAGCTGGCGAGGCGGGAGTACTATCCCCAGCGTACGAGGTCATCGGCGGAACAATGGGCTTCGAGCTATTTAAGGGAGACAGACATCTAGAAGTTGCTAAAACGGCATCTGAGAGGGCTATAAGGCTACTTAAGGCATCTCTACCCAAGGGAGGACTAGCCACGGTAGTGCTTGATAACCGTCTGCTGGGCCTTATAGTCCACGAGGCCTTCGGACATACAGCTGAGGCCGACCTAGTCATAACTGGCGATGTATTAACCGGTAAAATAGGTAAAAAGATAGCTTCGGATCTAGTTACAATAGTGGATGATCCAGGGCCTGAACATGCCTACGGCTGGATACCGTACGACGATGAGGGAGTTAAGGCGAGGAGGGTAGTTATAGTTGAAAACGGTGTTCTAAAGGAGTATATGCAGAGCAGGGAGACAGCTAGCATACTTGGTATGAACGTTACTGGAAACGCTAGGGCCCAGGACTACAGGTATGCGCCTATAGTTCGCATGAGGAACACGTACATGATGCCTGGCGACTGGAAGCCCGAAGAAATCATAGCCGAGACGAAGGAGGGATACTACCTTAAAGGCTCGATGGGTGGACAGGCCGATATGAACGGTGAATTCATGTTCGTTGTTCAGGAGGCATGGAGGATAGAGAACGGCGAGCTGAAGGAGCCATATAGGGGCGTTACCGTCTCGGGAAACGCGTTGGATGTTCTGATGAGCGTGGATGCCGTTGGAAACGACCTTAAGATAGATTCTCCGGGCACCTGCGGTAAATTCCAGCTAGCGCCTGTCGATGGAGGTGGACCACATATTAGATGTAAAATAATTGTAGGTGGCAGGAGATGAACCTAGTAGAGCATGCGATAAAATATGGGTTAAAGATAGGTGCCGATGAAGTCCATGTACGCTATAGCCGTTCAAGGGAATTCAGCGTAGACCTAGAGATGAACTCTATATCAAGAGTAAACTACCGCGTAGGGTCGGGATTATCGATACTGCTCTTCGTCGATAAGAGGATAGCGGCCGCCGCAGTAAGTAATCCCTCGGAGAAGAGCGTTGAGGAAGCCGTTGAAAAAGCCTATAAAATGGCTAGAGCATCAAAGCCGAACGTAAACTGGATGGGACTGCCAGATCCCAAGCCTCTTCCAAAAGTTGAGGGAGTATACGACGTCAGGTTAAGTGAGCTGGAGCCTGGTGAAGCAGTTGAAATAATGAAGAAGGGGCTAAGTATAGTTAGGGAGAAGGGCAACGTCAATGTAATGCAGGGCTCACTCTCAATCACCGTATCTAAGGTACACATAGGAAACAGCAGGGGAATAGATTGTAGCGAAAAATATACTGGCTTAAACGCTAGCCTCGTAGCTGTAGCCCAGGAGGCGGGAAAGGTGGGTAGCTTCGCATACGAGACGTATAGTTCACGTAAATTCGATTTAAACATAGAGGAGCTGGCGGAGAGCGTTGCCGAGAAGGCGTTAAGTTCACTACACCTTAAGCCGGTCGAAAGCTTTAAGGGTTCAATAGTAATGGACTACGACTTCTCAGCGCTCTTCTTCCTAATGCTGACGATGGCGTACAACGGATTCCATGTATGGAGTGGAAGCAGTCCCTGGAGGAATAAGCTGGGCGAAAAGGTTGCTGCTGAGCGTCTAACAATTATAGACGACGGCACACTTCCAGGAGGAGTAAAATCGAGTTCATTCGACGGCGAAGGGCTACCTACGATGAGGAAAACAATAGTTAGAAATGGCATCCTGGAGAAGTACATTAACAACACCTACACTGCTAGGCTACTCAACATGAAGACCACAGGAAATGCTGCATCCCCGCTGGACGTTTCCCCCTCAAACACCATAGTAGAGCCGGGAGACTGGAAGCCTGAGGAGATAATAGGCAGCGTTAAGAAGGGGCTTTTTATAAGCAGATACTCAGGGATGATAAACGTAGTAAACGGAGTGGTATCCGGAACCGTTAAGCAGGCATTCTACATAGAAAACGGCGTTAAGAAGTACCCCGTTAAGGAGTGCATGATCTCCAGCAACCTCTACGAAATGCTGAGCAACATAACGGCGATAGGATGCGAAACAAAGGATAAGGGCGGAATAATAGTTCCAATAGTAAAGATAGATAACGTAAACATAATTAGCCGATAAATCACAAAATCTTTTAAATTATGTTTACGTTAATTTCATGCTTATGCGGGCGTTTAGTTTAACGTATATACCCTAAGTTTAACGTTAAACTTATATCGTACCCAAAAACTATCTAATATATGGCTGTAGAGAGGTATAAAGTTAAGGTACATAGGAAGGGCTTAGTGGTGATTCCAGCGGATATAAGAAGGAAATTCGGTATATATGAAAACTCGTATGTATACTTCATTGTGGATGAAGACGGTATACGTCTAGTTGTTCCAAGGGATTTAAGGAGCGCTTTTGGAGTGGACGGCGAGAAGGCTTTAGAAGTGGTTAAGTTAATCCATGAGTCGAGGAGGATGGAGGTTGAAGGAGAAATACATTCTTGATGCAGGAGTCCTAGCGTTGTATTTTGCTGGAGATAGAAATGCTAAGAAGTATGTGGATAAAGCCTATTCCGGTAAAGCTAAAGTATTTATCTCCGAATTAAATATGGCCGAATTCATATATAACTACGCTAGAGTCTTTGGGTGGAGTTCGGCATTAGCCAGAAATGATTTATTGCGGAATAGTCCTATGGAAATTGTGGGAGTATATGAGGATCTAACTTTAAAAGCTTCAAAACTGAAATTAAAATATTATGACACATTATCTCTAGCGGATTGTTATCTCATAGCTACTGCTAAAACGTTTAAGGCAACTATCGTGACAACGGATAGCAGAATAAGGTATGTAAATGAAGCTCCAACAGTATTGATAAAGCTCAAACAGCCATATACCATGAATTAAAACTAGAAAATCACATCTAATGTTTATCCGTGGTGTTATAGAATTAAAATCTTAGATTAGGGCTTTAGTGCCATAACCCCCTGGGAGGGATGGAGGAAAAATTAGGTGGGAGTTAAATATTAATCTAGTGCAGTAAGTAGACGTAGGTTTTCTTTAAATGCCCTCACAATTCCTTCCACTCTTTTCTCAGCACCTTCGATATCTAGGTCAGCGCTGTCTTGGAGGTACGATGCAACTTTCCCTAGCCATAGTATATAGAGTGCTTCAGTGCTCTTCTCCATCTCTCTCCTGAACTCCACAGCTAGTTTAAAGAAAAGCTTAGCCCATAAGTCGTCGGGGAAAGCCTCGGGCAACCCCCTCTTTAGTCTATCTACAACTATATCTATTTCATCGGTATAGCCTCCGAGAAGCTCCCTCAGTAGCCTCCGCTTCTCCCTATATTCCGTAATAAACCTGTTAATATTCGCCTTGATATCGACTTCAACATGCTGAGGACAACGCCAGCTATATCTCCACTTCAATAAATCCGTAGATACTCCTCTACGGCTTTTCGCCTTACGCCAATACTTCAATATAGCCCTAATGACTGTTCTCGAGACGTCGAAAAACATCCCCTTTAAGTGTTTTCCGGGATCCTTGGGGGAATGAATCTTCGACCCGAGGTCCGCTCGAGCTATACGCATATCCTCAGCAACGGCGGTACTTGTAATGAAAAAGTCTATTCCAAACCTATAGACGTCGGGAGCAAACTCCTCCTTCCTCTCGAGCAGAACCTTAGCTAAGGTACTGCTTATACCAAAATCCCCGCCTATCGGTTGCCTAACATCAGCCCCAAAAACCGATTTAATAGTGGGGTAAGCTAGGGTCTTAGTGATCGTTCCATCGTGTTTATCCCTGACATAGAGGGGGGTTACGAGGCCATAACTACCAGCTGCCTCCCCCAGGAGCCTTATCCACCACGGCTCAACACTCCTAAGGTCGCTGTCAAGCATTATTACGGCATCATAGCCTCCATTAACCGCCATCTCCAGTCCATAGAGTATAGCGCTACCCTTTCCAGGAATCCCCTTATACCTCTCGACACGTACCTCCACATCCTTTATCTTCAGGGATTTAACGACCTCAACTGTCCCATTCGTGCTTCCGCCGTCAGATACTAGAATTAAGTTATCCTGGTCGGGGAAGTACTCCTTCAGCCCCTTAGCAGCCGTAGAGACAACGTACGCTATAGTTGGAGCAACGTTATAGGATGGTATCAAAACCATAATCCCCATAGACCTCACCTCAGGTCGATCACTAAGAACACGTATTCGTCGAGCCTAGGTATCTCCACTATAGCTCTGCCATTCTCCTCTCTAAACTCGCAGATTCTGTCTCTGAGGGGCTCATATACCCGTGCAACATCGAAGCCTCTAACGACTACCCTAACGTCTACAAGCGGTGTAACACTCGTCGGCGGATGAACGCATTCGGGAGTTGAAGTCCACATAGTATTTGTAGCCGTATTACCCCTCACTAAAATCCTGTCAGGATACGTGTGGTTGAGCAGGTGAATTAACAGCTGTCCATTCCTTCTATAGGCTTCAAGCTCAACGAAGCCGTGCGACTTAACCGCTACAGGCGGCTCTCCTGCAATATACTTCATCGAATTAAGCATAAGCCTACCTATATCGGGTGATCCATTCCTCCAGTATATTCTGCCGGGCTGACCGCTGAAGTACACCCACCTTTCGCCTACAACTATAGCCGGTATATCGGTATCTACGGTGGGAGGCGGAGGACTACGACCATTCTCGTATTCATTCCCAAACTCCCGCTTAGTTAAGGTTAGGTACGCAACCTCCTCCCCTCCCTCGTGTTCAGCATAGACGTGCCAGCCCAGTTCAGGAGGTGTACGCCTGTAGGTAAACTCCCTATCAAAGTCTCCCCAAAGTATATGTCTCCTCCTAATTCCTTCCGTAATCACGTGCTGATCGCTCAGCCTAATATAGCTCCACTTGCTACTAATAATAGAATTAAAGCTTATGTCAAGTAATTGCTTAAGTCTAGTCTCCTCAAGCCTACACCCATTCTCATCCAGTAGCCCAGTCTTGTAGGTCGCAATGATACCTCCGCCGGATTTAATGTAATCCTTCAAGTTTCCCAGGCCTTCCTTTGAAAGCGACCACACGTTGGCAAGCACTATACACCTATACTCCTTAAACCTGCCCTCATCGAGGCATGTATCGGACACGTAGTTCACGGGGAGACCGTTGAGGAGGGCAACATAATAGAAGCCTCTAAAGGAGTCAGCTATATGGGGCGACATCTTCACTCCAGACCAATCTCGGCTCCTATTGGAAAAGACAACCCCAACGTATGGCAGTGGTTCAGCATCCAGCATATACTCCTCA
>QMRD01000054.1 GCA_003649225.1 Thermoprotei archaeon
AGCTACCTTGATCCATCCCTCCTCAAGACCTGCTATCACAGCATCTATACACATATCACGGGTATATCCTAGCCTTTTAAAGGGATCGGTAGAAAGCATAATATTGCATATACTCTCTATATCACTATATCTGCAGTTACGGATTCTAAACATGCTAATCCTCCCAAATTCTCTCTAGAGCCTTAATCCTCAACCAACCTAAAAAATCGGAAACTTAAACGTTATGCTCGCCTTCTACCATAGCCTTGTTCATGCCAGCTTAACTTAAGCTTCGAGAGATGCCTATACTTCCTAGCATCTTCAACTTTTCTTGCTATGGCTAGGTATAGGTAGAAGGAGAACTCCTCACTCGGCTTTAATTCTTCAACAGGTTCGATATTGGCGTGTAAAGCGCATGCCGAATCTAATCCAGCGACAGTCCCCAGGAATAGGTCGTTACGCTTAGGCTTCGCCAAGACAACGGCGGCTCTATCATTATAGGCAAGGATGTACTCCCTTGAGGTGATTGGATAAGCTATTTCGTGAACGTAGACTTCCCTCTCATATTCTCCATCCTTAAGCGGCACTATTACTTTCTTTGCATTCTCCCCACCAGGGCTTACGTAGACCGGTAGCCATAGGTACGGCCTAATATACCTTCTAGTCTCATTTATAAGCCTAGTTAAAAGCAGGATAAAACTACACCTAGGCCTAGTCAAATAGTACTGTTCAACTCTAACACCCCTCAATTCCCTACTTTTCTCATACTTAACCTTAGTATACAGCTTAACTCCAACCCATTTTTCCATTACAGCCTTATCGATACGCCACTCCTCCCTCCATAGGTTATCCGACCATCCATCGCAAAGTCTCACGCCACCATACCAGGGTCTAATCCACGATAGTTCACTAGGCTTAGGATACGATGAAAACAGGTGTGATCCCTTGAAATCTCTAGTAGTTATTTCATAGAGCGTTCCAGCGAAGCTTGCATCAACCTTAAAGGTTAAGTAGCCATTATCCACAGTAGCTTTACTCCCATTCAGTTCCACTGAAACATTACCCTTACCAAACGATATCACCGGAAGTACACGCCTAAAGGTGCCGTAATTCGAGTATAGAACGCATGAAACCTCAGCACAGCCAATAGCCTTCCTCCTAATCCTAACAGCTTTTGAAAATACTCTATCTCTCAGCTCCTGTATCTCAAATTCCCTCGGCTCCACATCCAGATCTTCCGAAGAAAGCATAATTCTACCTTTAAGAACCTTACCCCTATTCCTCCTTAATACCAGCTCCGCCTTACAGCTTTCATCCTCCATAACTAGCGGACTAGGCCTAAAGGCCAGCTCAACTACGTCGATCGTTTCCTTCACCCAAACCTCTGGTACGAGATGCTTCCTCCTGAAAAGCATCCAGTATAATCTTCTAACATCCCTCCATCCTCCCCCACCAATATAGATGTATAGTGGAGGCATCTTAACCCTACTATGAGGTTTAAGTTCTATTAGGTAAGTTAGCCTAGGTAATCCTCCCCGGGCAAAGTCGATTTTATCTAAGCCTCTATCCCCCCACAGTAGACCAACCGTGTAGCCGTCATCAGTGATATGACATGTCCAGTATTCAGCATATTCACTAGGACTGCTTGGTAAATCTTCCCGGCTAGCTGGGAACTCTCCCGGAATTGCTCTAGCATTAAGGATACCCTCCTTCAATGGGACAACTAGCCTGCTACGCCACCATATCCTGCTGTCTATCCTAAGCTTAACATTCCTCTTGATCGATGAGTTATTGACGATAGTATAGCTTAACTTCAATACTGGGGACGACCCCTTAACCTCAAGGACTTTAACTAATTCAATTCCAGGAATCTTCCTTAGGCGGGCTCTAGCGTATAGCCTAATAGACTCCCTCCCCTCCTCGAGCTCTACATAATAATTCACTCTACTCAGTTCACTAGGCCAAAATGGTGGACCTATACTCTCGCCAGCTAGGCTAAAGATTGCATTATTATTCGATTTACGTATAACGTCTATACGTCCACCTCTAAACCTAAGCCTTATAAAGTAGTCCCCTAAATCTACGACGGCAACCCTTCTCTTTCGATCAACATATCCAGTAGCCTCCCCAATGCGGCTAATAGTTACGAATAAGTCGATTGGAGGAGACCTTATGCCCTCCACATCATATAGTAGGGTTAACTTAGACTTATATAGAAGCGGATCCATTACCTTAACCTTAAGTGGTAAAGTGAATTTCTCCTCCGAATGAGCGGTGAAGCTTAGGACTCTGGGTTCAACTTCAAGTCCTTCACTTGGAACTACAACGATTCTCCCGGAAACACTCCGTTTAAAATTATTGCATAGATCGAGCAATATAGTATCCGTAGATTGAGGCAGAAGCGAGGGCATACGTATCGGTTTTATCGAGAGAGGAGCCTTCTCGTCGAAGCCTATGGATAAGCTAAAGACTCTCCCATTCACTATAAGCTTGGACTTAAGCTTTCTCGACGGTTCATCCCTAGGCTTATCTTCAGCCTCGATATCAACTACCGCTTCAGCCTCCACAACCTTTTCCTCCCCAGGCTTAACCTCAAAAGCTACGGGTGGCTTAGACAAAAGCTTTACATTTTCTCCAGGCTCGGGAATAAGCACAACCTTAAACTTTTCGTTGGATCTATTAACGATCCTCCAGTACGCCTTAAACGGCGACCCCCTAACAACTCTATCATCCTCTGTCAAAAGCTCAACGAGTCCACTGCTCCACTCTAAGCCACATAGATCCCATCCATACCTATCCACGATAGCCTTAAGGTAATCTCCATCAATACTCCATTCATAGATGTATACGCTCCTACCCCTATACTTAAGCCTATCCTCCTCAACGCTTAGATCCCTTCTGAACCCGTAAAGAGCATCGGGATGTCTACTAAAGAACTCCGATGCAGTAGGATTTGCTAGAATTAGGGGTATAAAATTCTGCATGTATACGGAGGTCTCTGGAACCCAGAAGAACCCTAGCTTCTTATAAAGCCTAATAGCTCTACTATTCCCCGGCCATGTGTGTAGATCAATCCTGCGAGCACCTATTGATATAGATCTGACTACAGCCTCCTTGATAAGCCTAGTACCTATACCCCTACCCCTTAAATTGGGGTGGACGTTAACGAGTGATATATAGGTTGCATCCTCCGACGACCAGTGCTTAGTAAGCTCAAGATACCCGACTATCCTCCCATTAAGCTCGGCAACGAGATGTGCTATAGCATCGGTACTTCTCATTTTCTCGAGCAGTGTTTCAGCCGTAAATGGAACGCCGCCAGTCAATCCACCAGGCCATCCCTCCTCACTCTCATTAAGCATCCTAGCAAGATCCCCAGCATCTACCTCCCTAAAATCTCTAATTACTAAATTTTGTGGCCTAGGGTCTACAATATCCATAGTATAGTTATACTTTGAGATTAATTTATTAACGTTACTGGGAGGGAGCCATATTAATCATTAAATATACTTTATATAATGTGAAGCATTATCCGCGAATGTTAACCCCTAATACGCCCAGATTTAATCCTGTAGAGCTGGCTAAAGTTACCGAAAGTATAGTCTGCAGAAATGATTCGAGGAAGTATACGGCATTCTACGTTGCTGGAGTGTATAGGGGCATTTCAACCGGATATGCTGTTGGATGCTGTTTAAGATGTTTTTTCTGCTGGAGTGGATGGAGTAGGGACTTCCCCGAACTCTATGGCAGATTCTATACGCCTAGGGACGTATTTAAAAGGCTATGTGAGGCGGCCAAGGAGTATCGTATCAGGAAGGCTAGAATATCTGGCTGTGAGCCCACCTTATGTAGAGGACACCTACTTAAGCTTCTGGAGCTCGTGGAATCCTCCGAATTCAACATATTTATACTTGAGACAAACGGCATACTATTTGGAGCCGATAAAAGCTATGTGAGGGATATCTCGAAGTTTACAAAGGTATATGTTAGGGTGAGCCTTAAGGCGGGTAATCCCAGGGCATTTTCCCATAGAACGGGAGCATTACCGGATTTCTTTGAGCTGCCGTTTAAGGCTATAGAGTATCTCATAGACTATGGGGTTAGGTTTCACGTCGCAGCCATGACCGATCCGAGGATAATGCCAGCGGGCGAAAGGGTTGAGCTATTGAATAGGCTTAGGGATATAGATCCAAAGTTAGCTAAATATCTGGAGGAGGAGCTCTGCGACCCATACGATGCAACAATAGTTAGGATGAGCATATTTGGAATAGATCCCGTTAAATTCTATAAGTATTCGTTACCTTAACACGGCTTAATGTTATATTTAATAATTTTATTAAATTGTTGGGTGTTCTCGATGAAGATAGGATTAAATACGTGGACTGTAACAGGGTTTAGATA
Organism: Thermoprotei archaeon; assembly: GCA_003649225.1. GTDB lineage: Archaea > Thermoproteota > Thermoprotei > Thermofilales > B9-G17 > B9-G17. The sequence continues at coordinate 4,381 of QMRD01000054.1, forward strand.
TAGAGGTGTTCCTGGATTAAAGGAGATACTTAAGATAGCCAGCGAAGCTGGATATGATGGCGTTGAATTCACCTTCGACGCCAACCTCCTTCACCCGGATAAGATTACGAGGGAAATTAGGAGGGAGCTTCTTGAAACCGCTAAATCCTATAACCTAGTTTTCCCGAGCGTTGCCACAGGCGTATTTTGGAGGTATAACTTAGGCTCGCCAGATGAAAGCGTAAGGAAGACTGGCGAAGAATTCGTAATAAAAGGTTTAGAGCTCGCTAGAGACCTTAAGGCCCGCGTACTGCTTGTAGTTCCTGCTGTTGCGAAGCCAGAGATACCCTACGATAAGCTCTATGAGACGTCTGTTAAAACACTAAAGAAGTTATCTAAGAAGGCGGAGGACGTTGGGGTTATCATAGGCGTGGAGAATGTTTGGAATAAGTTCCTCTACAGCCCGTTGGAGTTCAGGAGGTTCCTCGAGGATATAGGCAGCGAGTACGTTAAGGCGTACTTTGATGTAGGGAATGTGGTCAATCTCGGCTACATAGAGAACTGGATAGATCTAATAGGCGATTTAATAGCGATGGTTCACGTAAAGGATTTTGACGTAAACGTGGGGAACATATACGGCTTTAGACACGTTGGCAGGGGGAGCATAGACTGGAAGATGGTTATAACGAAGCTTAAGGAGGTCGGCTACGATGACTTCCTCAATGCAGAGTGTCCGCCAGAGTTCTATCCAGACTTAAAGGAGCCTAAAATACCTGAGGACGGAATAAGAGCGGCAAGGGATAACGCTAAAGCGCTGAGGGAGATATTCGAGAAATACTATTAGACCTTAAGTCCTTATATCGATTTTTTCCACAAATCCTGCTATCGGGTTAGCTAAAACTTCGTGTATTGCTAGGGCTATCGCTAAGGATACTGCGCTGGATAATACAATAAATTCTACTGGTAGTATGTTAAGCAGGAGCTTATATATTAAGTCGGCTATCAGGAATGCTGGCATGAAAACGATTAGCAATATTGAAATAACTATTCCTTCAGTAACATATAGGCCCGTAGGAGCTTTCCTCACAACTTTTCTTCTTGATGCAAGATATATGGCAACTAATAGAATAACGTACGATACTATTACCGTTGATGGAAGCACGGTTAGGGGCAGAAGCAGGTGTGCTGGATTACGTGTTAAAGAGCAGTTGAAGACCGCTAAAATTAATAGTCCCTCAGAAATGTATGCAGAGTATCTTAGGACGAGGCTTGATATGAACGGCTTAATAGACAACATATACACCCTATAGATCCACATAGATGGCAGATCTAAGGCGAGCGATGCATTAACTAGCGCTTCTATAACTTGAGATACTATCATTGGTGTGAGAACCGATGATACAAAGACTAGAAACTCGGGGTCAGGAACACAGTTAGCTAATACATATCCCGCAATGAACGCTAGAGCTGTCGATACA
>QMRD01000055.1 GCA_003649225.1 Thermoprotei archaeon
TTATTATTCTATGGTTCTCTTTATCGTTATCCATATAATATTAATATAGACTGAATATTTTCGAAAAATACCATAGAATACCGTACTAATGCAGAGCATAATAGTGTGTTTCATAGTTTATACTTTCTAGCTATTAATAGAATTGTTGTTGATATTGAGAAAGCTTATTAATTTTTAGAACTATTATATATTCGTCTATAACTATTTAGGTGGGGTTATGTCGGGGATTGGTGTTAGGTATTTTGATATTGCTGCTAGGATTGCTTGTCTAGCTAGAACTAGGGGAAAGTTTGATAAGGCGCAGGTTAATAAGCTGATTGAGGTTCTCGAAGCTTCGCCTGAGAAGGAAGCAATACAGTATCTTACGGCTTTTATTTCAAGGCAGTCTTCTAAGGGCTTGATTAATAGGGATGCCGCCAGGGAGCTGACAAGATTTTTCTTTTCACTTTCTAATGTTAAGAACCCTAAGGAGGAAGCTAGAAAGTTTCTGGGAATTTTTAAGTGGCTGTACGAAGCTGCTGAAAGAGCTTATCTTAGGAATGTGAATTGTGGAAAATTGACTTATGAGCAGTTTATTAGGATTGTTCTGGGCTTAGGGTGATTTAATGGCTTACTATGGGAACGACTTAGACGTCATATATTCAATAATTGAAGTTGAAGGAGTGCTATATAATAAATATCCGCTTAGGGTGGGGAGTGGTAAGGAAGAGCTCCTGGGTCCTGTTGATCAGCCTATTGTTAGGATTGCTGGCGAACCCGTTATACCTGGATCCAGTTTGAAGGGAGTTTTCAGGAGCTACCTTGAGAGGATTGCTAGGAGCTCGGGGCTTCCTGTATGTGATCCGTTCTCTGACGAGGATAAGCGTAGGGAGGATGAGGAGGGTCCATGTATTATCTGTCAGATTTTCGGCGGTGGAGGAGTTAGGGATAAAAGGGTGGGGAGTCACGTAGTATTTTTTGATGCTACTCCAATAGGCGAGGCCAAGGTTACCTACATTACTAGATCCGCTATTGATAGATTTAGGGGTGGCTCTAGGACTGGAGCTTTATTTAGAGTTGAGGTTGTGGAGCCTGGCTGTGAATGGAGCTTTAAGTCCCTTATCTATAACATTGATATCATCGACTGCCAACCTATTCCGGGAGTTAATGATCCATACTTTAAGCAGAAAGTTAGATTGCTTAGGCTATTGTTTGCCACTTTGGCTAAGCGTGGTATTCAGGTTGGCGGTATAAGGAGTACTGGCTATGGGCTTATTCTGCTTAAGCCTGAGAGGACTATAGTTAGGAAGTTTAAAGTTGAGGATCTTAAGCTTAAGGAAGTTTTCTCTGGAAAACTTAGTGATATTATGGGTGGGTGGTCTGTATGAGTGAGGAGTGGAGGAAGTGGGAGTGGCTTGGTAACCACGTGTTATTGAGAGAAATCGTTATAGAAGGCAAAGTACGTAACCTAGAGCCGATAAGGATCGGTACTGGAAAGGAGACTGCACCATTTGCTCCAGCTGATCTTCTCGTGTTAAAGTTTAGGGTAGGGAATAGGGAGGTTCCAGTTATTCCGGGCTCATCGTGGAAAGGCGTTTTCAGGTCTACTGCTACGAGGCTAGCCTTAAGTAGAAGGTTGAAAGTGTGCTCAGGACTTCCAGGAGAATCCTGTCTTCAGGGGAATGAATTTGATTATATTGAAAAAGCAAAGATGGGATTTGAGGATTCAGTTAGAACGAAGATTGAAAGCATTATTAAGAAAAATATTAGGCTGTGTCTTCTATGTAGGATTTTCGGTTCACCCGGATACTTCAGCCATGTAAGTTTTGCTAATAGCTATCCTGAGGGCGAGTTTAAGTTTGGATATAGAACTATGGTTGCTATTAATAGACGTACTGGTGCGGCTCATAGGGGTGCTCTGTTTACAGTTGAATATGTTGAGCCAGATACTGTTTTTAGCTTTGAATTAGTTGCACGTAATCTCCCGAACTATGCGCTTGGACTTTTAGCTGAAGCATTAATGGAGATCCACAGTGGTGTTGTGAGGATAGGTGGTCTTAAGAGCCGTGGCTTCGGTAAGATTAGGTTTGACGAGGTAAAATTTGAAGTCTACGGGAATAAGGGCATTGTAGATGGTAAGTTTGCTAAATTGGATCCCTACGACGTTGAGGTGGAATATACTCCAAATGGTTGGGATCTTCTTAGAAGATTAATTGAGGCTTGGAGGAATGTCTCTGGAAAACTACAGGATTTATAGAGTTAAAGTTGATAGCGGGCGTGAGCTTACCTCGAGGGATTTAAACCCTAGCCTAGTTAAGGACTACAATAAGTTACTAACAGGCATGATAATTATTAAGGGGGAAGCTTTAACGGCCATCCACGTGGGGTCGGGGAAGTCTTCTATTGAGGATATAAGGTGTAAGGAGAAGGTTAAGTACGGTGGTAAGCCGGTTATTCCCGGCTCTACGTTAAAGGGATTATGTAGATCTAGGCTTCAGCTCCTCTCTGTTGCGGTCAGCGGTAGGGTGAGTTTTACCCTTGATCCATCTTCTCCTCCACCAGCTAATCCGCCCATTAAGGGTATGCAGGGCTGGAGGCACTTTACTATATGGTCGCCAGCAACATGGGAGGTGAGGGATAAGACAGGGTATGCTATTGACGATGACGTTTTCGGTGCAGCTGGCCTCGCATCACGGGTCTTCTTCGGCAATCTGGTGATGGAGGATGGTGGTCAGGATATGTTCAACTTGGATTTCAACGAGAAGCTTGAAGTTATTACTGAAGGCTCCAAGTTCAGGGGTGACGTATCCTTTATAGGCTTAAGGTCCGAGGAACTTGGATTGATAGTTATTGGACTAAGGCTTCACGAGAATAAACCAGTCTTAGTAGGTAGGAGTAAATATAGAAAGCGTAGAAGAGGTGCTGTAAGCGTTACTCTCGGTAGACTGCTTCTCACTCCCGTTGAGTTCAGGTTTAGGGATTACTGTGAGAATGCTTTGAAGGGGCTTAACGTCTCCTATGTTAAGGAGGGAGATATGTTGGTCATCAGGGATGCTATTGGTTTCGCTCGTAAGCTTGCCGATATCGCTTTCAAGGAGTTTCCCGAGCTTAGGAGGGATTTTGATGAAGTTGAGGCTTTAGAGAAGTTGGGGTGATGCCGTGTCTTACGTGCTCGAGTCGGCTGAGGGGCTCATTAAACTGATTAAGGGAGTTGATGGAGTGGTTATCACGTATTTGAGGGATTTCAGTATAAAAGTTATGAAGAGGAGCCGGCGCATTAAGGAGGAAGATTTAGCTACTTTTGGGCTACTATTTTCCAGTGATGGAGCTAGATATTTCTGGTTTAGGAGGGATAATGGATATATAGTCTATTCTGGGGCTGAGCTATCCAAGTTTAAGAAGTATGTTAACGTGTTCTTACACGAATCTATATCCTATGAGAGGAGGAGGCTGATTGATTATGGGCGTTCTTAGGATACATTCTGTACCCGTATTTAAGGACGGCGTAGCTACAAGCGTCAGTGAAATCGAGGAGGATGTGCTCGAGAAATATAATTCTCTTCTTGATATGCTACATAAGTACCTTGTTAAGGTTAAGGAATTCATCTCCCCCGATAAACCATTATCGGACGACCGTGAGCTTGAGGCTTTAGCCGACTCTATAGTTGCATTCTTTAAGGCACCCCTACTAATAGACCCCTACGCCAGCGGAGTGTACCCCACTCCATATAGGATATATTGGCTTTGGCTCATCTCTAGGTTTGATAAAAAGATAGCTAGTGCATTCTTTGAGCACCCTCTCGAGGAGGTTTATGAAGCATTTTATAGAGGAATATTTAATGCATTAAAAGACAGGAGAAACGTTTTTGGAAATGCCTCGTTACTTAATGTTCTTAACGTGTTGTTTGACGATAAAACGCATGAGAAGGTCTTTGAAGCGTTTATGAAGCTTCCAGCGGATACTAGGGTGGGCCTCAACTCTTCGAGTCTTATTGTACATCTTCTGCTGACTTCAGCGATTACTGCTATAAGGGAGGACAAGAATAGAAATATTCTTAGGATAGCTGCTCTTCTCCACGATATAGCTAAGCCCTACAGCTGGTTTACTGGGGTCGGTCACGTTGGGAAATCCGTTGAAATCGCTAAGGATCTTTTAAAGGATATAGTTGACGATGATAAGTTGAGTGAGATACTTGAGGCTATAAGAAGACATCATGAAAAGGGCGGTAAGCTATATGAAGCTGATAGGGACTCTGCCTCGATTGATAGAACTGTTGATTTAGTTGCTGGATTTATAGCAGGGAAGCTCGGCGTCGATGTCAGTGAGGTTAGGGATAAGCTTCTGAGGTCGGGGGATGAGGTTAGGGAGTTCTGGAGTAAAATTCCATTGGATAAGCTTAGGGAGCTCTGCGAGGAAACGGCCAGAATACTGCAGGATCCTGAAGCTTATAGGGCTAGGGCTGGCTTAGATATTAAGCCTAGGCAGGTTAGGGATGTCTATGTCTGGATGATCGATATTAGAGGCATTCAGGAGTTCATATATGAGTCCGAGGATTTGAAGAGTCTTATTGCCGCCAGTCATATCCTCGACTTAATAGTCTACTATGTTATACCTAGGATACTCTACGAGGAATTTGGCGTAGTCCCCGAGGCTATAGTATATGCGGGCGGCGGGATTGTCGAATTTCTATGGAGAGATATGGATGAGAAATCCGTGGCTGATTCCATCAGGTCTAGTATACGTAGAATTCTTCATAAAGGCTTTACCAGAGACGTTATTGACGTAACTATTGCTAAGTATCCTCTCTTTGACTATTGGCCAGCTACTATCAGGAATTTATCGGCTCGGGTTTCCTCTAAGAAGATACTGCTTGAGGAAGAGCTGGATACATGCGTGGAGAGGTTTGGATTTGAAAGGTTATGCAGTATATGCCGGAAACGCCCTGCAACTGAGGAGGTGCATGGAGAATGTCTCTGTGAAATATGTAAGTTCAAAGAGGAAGTAGGAAAAGCTCATAGGGAAACTATTCTATGGAAGATTGCCTTAGATCAGGAAAGCAGGGAGAAGATTGTTAGTGAGTATTTGATGGAGTATTTGGCGGGTCATGATGTTAAGGAGATTTTAAAGGGTAAGATTGAGAGGATCTTAAATTTAGCTATTATTAAGGCTGATGGGAATGCCGCTGGAATTTTCATGAGTAAATCGGTTTCGATATCTTCAGCTGTTGAAAAGAGTTTGAGGCTGGATTTAGCGCTTAAGAATGCGTATAGGAGACTTTTTAGGGCTTTGAATGAGATAGATAACGATGAAGCGAAGAGAGTTCAACTGGGTATACTTTATGCTGGTGGTGACGATACGGTTGCAATAGTACCTTCGTGGATGGCTATACCTGCTTCACTAATCCTTATCGAAGAGTTCTGGAAGGGCATGGGTGGAGCCTGTAGCCTATCGGTGGGAGTTATAGCGTCGAATGCTAGGTATAATATTTGGGGTACTATATCAGCATCTGAGAGCCTACTTGCTAGGTGTAAGAGGAAGTTTAGGAAATTACAATCTGTACGTGACGTTCGGGGGGTTCTTTCGTTCTATTTCGTTGAAAGGGGTATAATATCTGGTAGCGTGGTTAATACGCTCTTAAATAACTACACTAGCCTAAAGCTGTCTAACCAGCCATTTATTATATCAGCAAACATGAAAAACAGTGATCTAATGGAGGAGCTCAAATTTATACTCGGCGTCAGCGAGATAGCTAGCCTGGAATCGCTTCTGAGAACATTCTACGATGTTTTTAGAGGCTCCTATAAGAGTGATGAAAATAAGGCAGTGGTGAATAA
>QMRD01000056.1 GCA_003649225.1 Thermoprotei archaeon
AATACACCATATTGATGCAGAACGTTAACCCACTTACGTACACATAATAAAAACTAATTACCATGATAGCTTCTATCATATAGGGAAAAGAAATGTACTTTCCATTGAATGGTGTAGGCAGATGTGCAGCATGATAGATGTCAAGTTGAAGTAGATGTTTCTCCACTTGAAAACATGTTAAAGATAATTAATTATCTTAAAAAAACGTGAGCGCATTAAATTCTTTCAGCTAAAGGAACTCCTTAATAGTAGAGCCTATAGATACATGCTTTTCACTCCCTTCCTAATAATGATGATAATTGCCGGCTTTCTATGGTCGTGTCTCCACTACATCGAAACTACGCCATTTAGTAGGAAATTCTCCCTCTCCCTTAAACTTACCAGTACGCTGGGAGTATGCGGTCCCATAAAGATGTGTATTATATATGTAATATTCATTGTCATCGGCATATTCATCTTCATAACTTCCATACCATTCTCAACAGCGGAACTATTCTACTCCCTCTTCAGAAGCTCACCTTCTACACGTTTATAGTCTTCATAATACCAAGCATCTCCGGCCTAATCGAAGCACACATATGCTATAGGCACGGATACCATGTGAAAAACTATTCCTAGGCCTCATATTAAAGAACACAATTATACTAATCTTCATACTCATCCACGGATTAATGTTTAAGATAAATCTAATAAGCTACCTTAACTCACAAAACATACTATATATAGCATGGAGCTTCATATTTTCAGGCCTACACTTCCCGGAATCTATACCGATCAGCAAAAAGATAAAAGCTATCTCTAATAGCAGCTAAAAAGATAGAACTAACGTAATTTCCAAATCTTAGTGTGGAGCATCTATGTACCTATATGGTACACTACTATATGGCTAGGTACACAAACTCATCTACATCCATCCGCCGAAAGGATACATATTATATACCGCACAAAGCCTCAACGTAAACACAAGAATAAATTAATGAATAGAAGCAAAAGCCTAACAGCAACCACAGAACCGAAAGCCTTTTATAGTATTTTATAATTAAAAGTCTCAGACTTTAAAGTCTGAGACTTGAGAGTATGAAATTCATAAATCGAGAGATCGAACTTAAAGTCCTGGAGGAAGCTTGTAGAAGCGGAAAGGCGGAGCTAGTTATAATCTACGGTAGAAGGAGGATAGGTAAAACAACCCTACTTTCGGTTTTTGCTAAACATAGAAACGCCATATATCTTATAGTAAACTTTGATGAACGTGAACCAGCTCTAAGGGATTTAACGTCACAATTTCTAGGCCAAGTAAAACTGCCATATACACCGTTAATTCAGTCTTTTTCAGACCTATACCTACTCTTTAATCAAGTTAATGCATCAATCATTATAATAGATGAATTTCAAAGGCTACACAACACGGGCGGCGTAACAGAGCTACAGCATATCTGGGACCGGCATCTATCTAAAGGCCATAAGATAATCATCCTATGCGGATCATCCGTAGGAATGATGGAGAGGATAGGCTTATCCTATGAATCGCCGCTCTACGGTAGAGCAACCAGAGTACTAAAGATAAAGGAGCTAGACTACGGAGCAGCTAGAAGCTTCGTGGAAAAATACGGTGAAGAGGATAAAGTTAGAACATACGCAGTTTTCGGGGGGACGCCTGGCTACCTTGCACTGATAGACGATGAAAAATCCCTGCTCCAGAACATTAAAAACCTAATACTGGATCCAGGCGCAACACTGAGAGAGGAACCGCTAACTCTACTATCCATGGAACTCAGGGAGCCCACCAGATACATACAGGTTCTTGAGGCAATAGCTCAGGGAGCAACAAAGCTAGGGGAAATAGCCAGCAAAACGGGCTTCAAGACAAGCGACATAGCCAAATACATCCGAATACTAGAGAAAGAGCTGGATCTCATAGAGAGAAAATACCCGATACTGGAGGAGGGAAAGAGGGGGAAAGCTAGATACTACCTTAAAAACAACTTCTTCAAATTCTGGTTCAGCTACATATTCCCCCATATAAACCTGCTGGAATTCGGTCTACAGGATAGAGTACTCGACATAATCGAGAGGAATATAGACATCTATACATCAAAAGTATTCGAGGATATAGCGCTACAACACTTCATAAGCCTTTCACATGAAGGAGCCTTCGAATTCACAAAAATAGGGAAATGGTGGCAAAAGGACATAGAAATAGATATAGTGGCAATAGACGAGAAAAAACTAAATACATACTTCATAGAAGTAAAGTGGACTAAAAAGCCCGTAGACAAGAGGGAGCTATACAAGCTAATATCAAAAGCCCAGGAATTTCCATGGATGAGGGATAGGAGAAGGGAAACATACGTAATGTATTCAAAAGCTGGATACACGTTCGAAAAGGAGGAAAACATATACACGTTTACGTTAAAAGATATTCAAACCCATTTCAGCAAGAATAAACCTAAAATAAAGGTTATAAACTAGGAGGCATTTAGGATTTTGCAAATAACTAAACTCCTAAAAGATTACTTAACAGCAATGCTACTCGATACAGCACGTAAATCATCCTCATCCAATACAACCCCTAAAACCATTCACAATTCTATAGCACGCTCTTTATCAACCTCAACACGATAGGTCAAAAGCCAGCATTAACCAGCTTACGTAAATGCGCAATAAGCAGAGGCTTCGAAATACCAAGACTCTCCCTAAGCTCTCTCCTCAGCCAAATCTCCAGACACTAAACTACTCCCTCAGCTCCTCAATATCCTAAAGTCTAGGATAGCTTCAAGGAGTATATTTTCGGAGAGACTTAAACACCCCTATCAGCGGATTACCGCTGATAAAATACCCTTTTCATTCTCCTCTACTACCTATTCTACTGCATATGGTGTTTAAGTCTCTCTATATGAGAATGCGAATTTGGATGAGGTATTAGGTTAAAAATAATCTGGGGATTTTATTTGAAGTATTCTTGGATTGGAGGTACTACTTGCTTCTTCCTCGACATTAATCCCTTAATGTAGTATGCGTTTTCTCCTCTCGGCTCAAGCTCATATACTCTGCCGAATATTTCCTTGAATAGCTCCGGCTTTTCGGAGACGTAGAGGAGTAGGCTCCCCCTATTAATTATGTCAGTGAGCATCATTATGAGCAATCCATAGTTTCTCTCGGAGGCCAGCGTCTTCATCTCCCTAAGTATTTCATTGCGTTTAGCTTCAACCTCGCTTAAATCAACTGTTTCAACCTGCCCTATACCCACCTTAACTCCGCCGAAAATGTACTCCTTGAAGTCGGTTAAAATTATCTCCCTAGGGGTCTTCTCAGCTATCCTAGACTTAGCCTTAAACATATCTATTCCAAGCTTCTCCAGATCCTTTAGGCCAGCTATCTCAGCAAGCCTATGAGCTACCTCCTTATCCTCCTCAGTACATGTAGGGGATCTGAATATAACGGTATCTGATAGTATGGCTGAAACCATGAGCTTCGCCAGGTCGGCTGGTATCTCGAATTCCCTATTAAAGAAGAACTTAGCGATAATAGTTGTAGTTGAGCCTATGGGCTCAATGTGGACGAAGATAGGCTTGGCTGTGACGAAGCCCCCCAACCTATGGTGATCTATAATTTCAAGTATCTCGGCTTCATCGTAGCCATCGACCATCTGGCTTGCCTCGTTATGGTCAACTAAGATAAGCTTTTTACCCCTTGCATTCTCAAGCAACATGGGAGGCTCTGCCCCAAACTTCTCAAAGACAAACTTTGTCTCAGGATTAAGTTCACCAGCCCTAGCTGCTACAGCATCTAGTCCAAGCCTTTTCTTAAACTCAGCGTAAGCCATAGCCGAGACAATAGTATCAGTATCAGGTTTCTTATGGCCGATGACATATACGAGCATAAAGGTCACCTAGAAAAAATGGGAATAACTGATATTTTTATTATTCGGGCGGTGGAGCCGGATACTCGGCTCAACGACTACAGCTGTTCCGAAGGCTGTAACAACCATGAATCCCTCAACTATCTCAAAGTCTACTCCAACTATAGCGTTTGCGCCCATATTCATAGCCCTATTCCTAAGGTCATTTAAAGCTTCATTCCTAGCTTTCTTAAGCTCCTCGAGATACGCCTTTCCTCTACCGCCCACTAACGCCTCTACTCCAGCTAGAATCTTCCCCTAAACCTCTAGTCCTAATGCTCATGCCATAAACAATTCCCAGAACTTTAACTATCCTGTAACCCGGAATGTTTGGAGTAGTTGCTACGATTATCGATGGCTATATAATGCGTTCGCAAAATTTTAACGGAAGCATGTATAAATTATCTTTAGAAAGTAAGAGCTGAAATTCACATTTAATAACTATATTTTTAAATCAAAATGAACATCTTTTAGCTTAACTCGAAGATTTGATGATGATGAATAGCATATTTCATTTTACTAGGCTACACGGTTGGCGTGTATACGTCAGCTATTTGTAATCGAAAAACTTAAAAATATTTGAAAAGAAACAGTTATATTGAATATATTAAGCATTAAAATAGATGCAATGGAACAATAATTTTTAAAACATATTTTTCAGCCTAAAATTACTGTATTATAATAAATTAAAAATGTTAAAAATGCTTTAAATTACTTTATGGGGAAAATTTTCATGGAATAATCTGCTCATAATTCAATTCCTTAGCCTTAAAATTCTAATATTTCTCTTTTTAAAATTAAAGAGTATAGCTGAAATTGGGCTTTTTCGAGTAAAAAGGCTTATTAACATGGTATTTAGAGGGATAAAGACCGAGAGTTAAATATCTGGTTAGGATAGGGGAGGTATGGGGTGAAGAAGGAAGACTCGAGTAAACTTTTGCTCATAAACAACTTCATACAGAGTTTTAGGTGGAGTATAGTCAGCCCCTTTATGCCGCTATTCTATTATTCTCTTGCTGGCAGCTTTGCAGTACTGAATATAGTGAACTATTCATCCTCAATTATAGCTTCAATATTCGCCATAATATGGGCTAGAATATCCGATAGCTATGGAAGGAGGAAGCCGTTCATCATTTTATCGTATATAACGGGCATAGCTACAACCTACATGCTTGCACACATTAACACGATATATGAACTGCTCATACTGAAAATTGCTGGAAGCATTATTGGAAGTGCTGGCGGCTCATCCTTCTCAGCTCTGCTTGCAAAGAAGTTTAAGAATAATAGAGGCAAGGTCTTGGGTACGTATAATGCGTTGGGCATAGCTGGAGGAATAATAGGAAACCTGATCTCAGGCTATATCTACGAGAACTACGGCATACGCGCCACGCTAGAGTACATATCATACTCAACCGTAATACCTCTGGCTATAGTCCTCCTAATAGATGAGGAGCCTGAGGAGAGGAAGCCTTTAGATATTAAATCTATGTTTAAGCCGCCTAAGATCCCCAAGAGCTTCATTAAATACTATCTGTATCACCTCTACGTATGCGGTAAGGGGGCTGTTACGGGCGGAATCTACGCAATATACTTTATCAACTATCTAGGCGGCTCTCCGCAGGAGTGGGCTATGGTAGTAACCTTAACCTCCTTCCTCTCCCTATCCTCCCCATTCTTCGGAAGCCTCGTCGATAAATACGGCGTAAAATTTGCCTATTACTATTCGGCTATCGGCTGGATACTCCTCGACATAGGCTATATTCTAGCGAACGACCCCGTAACATTTGCTATAATATTCGTGCTACCAATAAGCGCTGCGTATTGGGTAGCATACAATAAAATTATATTTGATGCAAGCGATAAGTCTGAGAGAGCATCGTTCTTCAGCTATCTAGGATTAATTTCATCA